>CAYOFT010000023.1:0-19857 GCA_964403295.1 uncultured Thermotogaceae bacterium
CCTTTTTGCCAGAATATCATGATGATGATAAAGAGGGCTGAAAAGACCAGCATTCTCATTCCTGAAATGCCTGCGATGGTAAAACCGAACAGGGTCATATCGGATTCCACAAATCTGAGAAATTCCGAGAGAACGGCAAATAGGCCTGCACCTAATACAGCTCCTGACAGACTTCCCAGTCCGCCTAAGACGATCATAATCAGGATGTTAAAGGTGAGCATGATTCCCAAAGTGGTGGGCTTGGGGTCGATAGATGTTAACCAGTGAGCATACAATGAACCGGCAACCCCTGCAAAAAAGCCGCCCATGACAAATGATGTAAGCTGGTGTTTGAATACATTGATGCCCATGGCCTTTGCAGCGATGGGATCATCCCGGATGGCTCGCAGGGCTCTGCCATATGAACTTTTGGCAAAACTGCCAATAATTAATAATGTGATCAGCAGCCATCCCCAGGACCACCAAATATTGGTGTTGGACGGGATTCCCTTTAATCCCAAAGAACCGTTTGTGATTCTGTTCCAATTTAACAAAAAAATCCTGATAATTTCAGCAAATCCCAGTGATGTAATGGCCAGATAGTCTCCGGACATTCTCATGGTGGGCCAGCCAACAAAAAAGGCCATCAAAGCAGCTACAGATCCCCCTGCAATGGTTGCCCAGAAGAAGGGAATACTTGAGAGTGCCTCCGTGTTAATGGGAAATGCGACACCCATAAGGATAAAAGAGGCTTCTTTCTGCTGAACGCTCATGGTTAGCAGTGCAGCGACATATGCCCCGATGGCGATAAAACCGGCGTGTCCCAAAGACAGCATGCCTGATACACCGTTAATCAGGGTGAGGCTGACGGCCATGATACCGAATATGCCAATCAAAGAGAGGATCCGGATCATGTAACTGTTTAAATTTTCTTCTGCAAAGAAAAACAAGATGCAGACTCCAATAATAAAAAGAATCGTCAAGATGATTTGTGCTTTTACGCTGATTGTTTTCTTCTCCATAGCCATCACACCTTCACCAATTCTTTCTTTCCCATGATACCGCTGGGTCTGAATGACAGGAGGACAATCAGTAATATAAAGGCAAAGGCATCTCTGTAACCGGCCATTTGAGGCATTAATCCAACAGCCAGAATTTCTATGAGTCCCAGTAAAATCCCGCCGATGACAGCCCCTGCAACTGAACCGATTCCGCCAATAACCGCTGCAACAAATGCTTTAAGGCCCGGCATGAATCCAATCATTGGCCAAACTTGAGGATATTTTCCTACCCAGAGGATTCCTCCCACTGCTGCCAGGGCAGAACCCAGGGCAAATGTCATGCCGATGGTTTTATTGACACTGATTCCCATCAGGGAAACGGCTTTTGTATCCATGGATACCGCCCTCATGGCCATTCCGGCTTTGGTTCTGTAAAGAATAAACCATAGGATCAGGAATGTGATAAGTGTTACGACGAATGTGATAATGGTGATGGCGGGAATTCTGATGGCGTTGACCACAATTTCTCTGCCACGAGCTTCGATGACTTCCCCGCCGATGGTGAAAATCTTAGTAAAAAATTCCGGGAAGACGTTTCTGAATGATTCCGGTATGCCTCCAAAAATAACAATTGCCAGACTCTGTAAAAACATTGATACACCAATTGCAGTAATCAGCGCTGAGATACGTGGTGCATTTCTCAACGGTTTATAGGCAATCTTATCAACACTCATACCGAGCAAGGCGGCTCCCGCTATGCCTGCTGCCATTCCCAGCCACCAGGGCAATCCCAGCAGGGTAATGGCATAAAAGGTGAAAAAGATGGACATCATAAAGATTTCACCATGAGCAAAATTAATGAGTTTCAAAATACCATAGACCATCGTATAACCGACAGCGATCAATGCATATAATAAACCCAGACTTAAACCGTTTATCATATGCTGGATGAAAATCTCAATTTTCAACAACAACACCCCTTTTTGAAGAACCCGTTTCAACCCTCCGAGATTTTAACGGGTTGTGATTCCAATAGCTTTATTTTCTCAAAAAACTAAAATTGTTAATCTGCCAAGAACCCACCCCGTCCCCTTCGGGGCCACCCCTCCCAAGAGGGGATTTTTGGAGAGGAAATAACAGAAAATCACTTAAAACAAAAACAAGATTAAATATAAATTGAAATAATAGAAGCTTTTTTTTGTAGGGGCGGACCGGTGTGTAGTCAAAAAAACATTGACTTTGGAGTATTTTGCTTTCAGTAAAAACTCCACCCGTCTCAATTGTAAGGACGTTCCGGTGTGTCCGCCCGATCGTTACTTCAAAAACAAAATCTTATGGATTAATTACCGAATCGTATACGTACTGTCCGTCTTCTATCTTTACGATGACAACAGATTTCTCGGCATTTCCTTCACTCGTGATGGTGATGAATCCGGTGGAGCCGGGGAAATTCTTTGTTTCTCTGATGGCTTTTGCGACCTTTTCTCTGTCCAATTCGCCGGCTCTTTCGATGGCATCCCTTAAAACGAGGTAGGCATCAAAACCTAAGCCTGCAAACATGGAGGGTTTTTCACCTGGGTATTTTTCAGCATAGGCTTCCAGGAATAATTCGGCATTTTCGTTAAATGCAGGAGAATCAGCGTGATAACCAGCTGTCAGGTAAAGTCCTTCAACAGCTTCACCACCGATCTCAACTGTTTCATCAGCATATGCTCCGTCACCTGTGGCAAGATTTCCGTAAAAACCATTGTCATAAGCCTGAGAGCAGATCAGAGCGATCTCCGTATAGTAACCGGGCATGTAGAAGGCATCTACATTTTTAGACATGGCATCCAAAACCTGTGCAGAGAAGTCCTGGTCACCGGTTTTGTAATATTCGTAGAAAAGTGTTCCACCAAGCCCTTCAAAGGTCTTTTTAAAATAATTGGCCAGTGATACAGCATAATCCTGTTCTACATCCACAAAAACAGCAACGGTTCTATCCCCAAGGTTATAGAGCAATTTTGCAGCAGCTTGTCCTTGGAAGTCATCTGAGAAGCAGACTCTGTTTACGTATTCTTTTCCCTCGGTTACAATAGGACTGGTGGAAGTAGGGGAAACCATAGCGGTTTTCAACTCTTCTGCCACTGCACCTCCGGCAAGACTGTTTCCGCTGATGATGTTTCCCAGGATAGCTAGAACGTTCTCATTTTCAATGGCTCTTCGAACACCGTTAGCGGCTTCTACTTTGTCACTCTTTGTGTCCATAACAACCATTTTTACAGGTAAACCAAGGATTTCGGGGAACAATTCCATTGCCACCTGAACACCTTGATAGGTCATTCGTCCGTAAGCCGATGCTCCTCCGGTCATTGAAAAAACGGAAGCCAGTTTGACTTCACTGGGTTCCTCTGCACTGAAAAGCGTACCCATCAGCATTAAACACACTAACAACACGACACTAACTTTTTTCATCATAAATCCTCCTCAGATTTTGGACTGTTTGTCCTTTATTGTTCCAAAAGCCTTTCCGGAAAAGCTTGAATGGTTAAAAAAAAGAGGCGGGGAATCCTTTTTCGAATTCCCCGCCTCTCATGAAGGTGCTTAGCCTAGCAAAAGACTTTAGCTCCCCCGATAAGCGGGGCTGCTAATAACGATAACGTGCAACAATAGTCCTTTGTTAAGCTTAAATCCTTCGTTAGAGAACGGCATTAATTATCATCCTCCTGAAATTTTGCTTATTATATCATAAAAAAACAAAAAACAAAGCGCATGCTGTGAATGGTTACCGAAATTTAATATAAAAGAAAATATTTTAAGTGTTTTTCTGAGAAATAAAAATTATGCCCGGGATATTCATGCAAAATAATGCAATAAACCGGTCAGACTTATCAGTCCTATTCTGGCTCTTCTTCGTGGTATAATCATTTAACATAAAGAATGGATCAACGAGGTGACAAAATTGCCGGAATATGAAGCGTTGAAACAGCTATATGATAAATGGTTAGAAGCCTCTTCGGATTGGATGAAAGAAGATCTTGAATGGATAGGAGAATTACCTTTTGAACAATTTCAAACAGAATTAAACGAGCGGTTTTCAATTGAGGCTGAATTTGGTACAGGCGGATTACGGGCAATAATTAGGGCTGGAACAAATGGGATTAATAATTTTTGGATTAAGAGAATATGTAAAGCGCTTCGTATCCATTCAAAAAAGATAGTTATCGCTTACGATACAAGAAGATGTTCAAAGGAATTCGCAATAGAAGCGGCTAATACATTATCTGCAGGACAGAGCCAAGTCTTTCTTTTTGATGAACCAGTTCCCACACCGCTCCTCTCTTTTGCCGTAAAATATCTTAAATGCGATACTGGGATAGTGATTACCGCCAGTCATAATCCCAAAGAATATAATGGATTCAAACTTTATGATGAAAACGGTGTTCAATATATACCGGACAAAGTGAATCAGTTAAATGAATTGATAAAGAAAATACCATTTTTGGAAAGGGATGAGCACTTACCCAAGCCTGAAAACATAGAAAAAGTAGGAGAAGCAGTTTCTCAGGCCTATTTTTCTCGGGTGTTTGGAGAATTAGAGCGATTGATCCCCTTTGATATTCAGAAAAAATCACAAATCCAAGTCGTTTATACACCCCTTCATGGGACAGGTGCCAAGTTTGTTCCCAAGATAATGTCAAATTACGGCATAGACGTTCATGTGGTTCCTGAACAGATGGTTCCAGACCCTGGATTTTCTACAGTTGAAGTTCCTAATCCGGAAGATCCACAGGCGTTTAATATGGCTATGAGTAAAGCGGAAAACATGGACCCCAAACCACAAGCCTTGATTGCAACGGATCCTGATGCGGATCGGCTGGGTGTTTTTCTTGCACATAGGGGTGAATACCTTTCATTAACCGGAAATGAATTGGGGATTCTTTTTACAGACTATATCTTGAGAAGATTAAAAGTTGGAAATTATAAAGAGAAAAGTGCCATCTTAAAAACGATTGTAACAACTGATGCGGTAAAGCCCATGGCAGAGTCCTTTAACTTATTGATATTTGAGACTTTAACAGGGTTTAAGTTTTTGGGAAACAAATCTATAGAATTAAGCGATAAAGGGATTAGTACTCTTTTCAGTTTTGAAGAAAGTTACGGATATCTTTACGGCAGCCATGCTGGAGATAAGGATGCCTGTTCAACAGCCGGTCTTTTGGCTTTGTTACTGTGTGATGCTGGTAGTGGGGGCGGTATCTTTAAAAGACTTGATGAAATACGTGATCAATACGGTTTTTATCTTGAGCGGCTTGTAAGTTTTACATTAGAAGGCTTGAACGGGTTGAAGAAGCTTAAGGAATTCATGTATACTTTGAGAACAGACAATCCATTTAAGTCTTGGGAAGATGGTGTTGTAATAAAAGATTATTTGACTGAAAAAGGTGAATTAAACGCTAATGTGGTGGCATGTTCTTTTATGAATGGGGATAAAGTTGTCTTCAGACCTTCCGGTACAGAACCAAAAATAAAGGCTTACATCAATGTACATGCGGAAGATAAAAAAACAGCAGTTGATCGACTTGGGTGGATGGTAGAAAAGGTTAAGGGCTTATTTGATTCCAATTTGAATTGAAGGGGGAAGGCTGGTTTAAGCCGAATGAAGTGGAAATAATGAGAGAAAAGATAAAAGTTCTTTATAGTGAAGAACAAATCTCAAAGAGAATAAAGGAGATGGGCCAACAGATCAGTGAAGATTATGCTGGTCTAAATTCCCCGTTACACATGGTCTGTGTACTAAAAGGATCGGTTCATTTTTATTCTCAATTATTACTTGAAATAAATATGGATGTCAGTTATTCATTTATTCAGGTAGCCAGTTATAAAGGTACCCAATCATCTGGAAGAATTAATGTGAAATCATGGATCGACGAGCCGGTTCAGGGGAAGAATGTCATAGTCATAGAAGATATTTTGGATACTGGTCGGACTTTAAAATACATCCTGAATTACTTGTCCAGGTACAAGCCGGCGACGCTTGAAGTTGCAACACTTGTGGATAAATATGAAAAGGATCATTACGGAATAATTCCCAAATACGTAGGATTTCAAACTCAGGACAGATTTTTATTGGGATATGGGCTTGATTTTGAACAAAAGTTTAGGAATCTGCCATATATCGGGTATGTTGAAGGTTGATAAACAAAACATAAGAAATCGATCAAAGAAACAAGGTTATATTTCAGGTATTTGTTTTCTGGTTATTTTTTTTGCCGCCTTTTTGCTGATTTGGAATGTTGTCAGTTTATTGGAAGAACGGTATCAGGATAAATTATTGGAATTTCAGTCTTTGGGAAATTTATCCGGCTATGATATCAGAGCCGATATATACGCTTATATGGAAACGTCTACAAATACTGTCAATACTTTCAAAGAAGATGTTTATATCAACGGTAACCGGATTTATCTGGATGAAACGGGAGAATTATATATTCAGAGAGGAGAATAGTATAGTGACAAAGGCATTACCTAAAAGAGAAGAATTAACACCTAAGCGTATTGTTGAACTGCTTGACAAATATATCATTGGACAGGATGAAGCAAAAAAATCAGTTGCTATCGCCCTTAGAAACAGAATTAGAAGACAGCAACTGGATGATGAAATGAGAGAGGAAGTGTTTCCAAAAAATATCCTCATGATTGGGCCTACGGGAGTAGGTAAAACAGAAATTGCCAGACGATTGGCCAATCTGTCGGATTCGCCTTTTTTAAAGGTGGAAGCCACACGATTTACTGAAGTGGGTTATGTGGGAAGATCAGTGGAGAGCATGATTAGAGAATTGGTAGAATCTTCTATTAATAAACTGAAACACGATGAAATGGAAAAGGTTGCCCTCATAGCACAGACTGAAGTAGAGAAGATCATCGTTGATGCCATCCTTCACCCCAGGAAAAAGGAAAGAAATCAACAAAATCTGGGAAATATATTCGGTCAATTTTTTCAGGGCTCGCAACAGCCACCACAACCAACAGAGGAAAAGAAAGAGGAAGAATCGGAGACGAAATGGAATCGAGAAGAGGTTGTTCAAAAGCTTAGAAATGGTGAGTTTGAGGACCGGTTTATCAATATTGAAATCGAACAATCCAATTCCCCGCAAATCGGTATGATAGGGGGAGATCTGGGTGATATTGGCATCGATATGCAAGGCATGTTTGGGAATTTAATGCCCAAAAAGAAGGTTACAAAACGGGTGACGGTAAAACAGGCAAGAAAGATTTTATTGCCTATTGAATCCGAAAAGCTAATTGACTCTGACAAGATCGTTGCAGATGGTATCGATTTGGCGCAGAACAAAGGAATCGTTTTTATCGATGAGATTGATAAAGTTGCCGGAGAAGGTTCAAAATCAGGCCCGGATGTTTCCAGAGGCGGTGTTCAAAGAGATTTGCTGCCGATTGTGGAAGGTACAACGGTCATGACAAAATACGGGATGATTAAAACGGATTTCATCCTGTTTATAGCAGCTGGTGCCTTTCATGTGGCCAAACCTTCCGATCTCATGCCTGAACTTCAAGGAAGATTCCCCCTTCGAGTAGAATTGGAATCTTTGACAAAAGATGATTTCAAACGGATTCTTTCTGAACCCAAAAATTCTTTAACCAAACAGTATCAGGCTCTTTTACTGACAGATGGTGTTGAGATTGAGTTTACAGATGAGGGACTTGAAGAGATCGCCTCCGTTTCTTTCCAGTTAAACGAGGACTTGGAAAATATTGGTGCGAGAAGACTTTACACGGTTATGGAGAGAATTCTGGAGGAAGTTTCTTTTAAGGCTCCGGATCCGAATTTGAATAAGCTGACAGTTGATAAAAAGTATGTTCAGGATAATATGGCCGAGCTGGTAAAAGATAGAGATTTATCCGCTTATATACTATAAACAGGGGATTTTTTGTTGAACAGGATTGAGAAGATTGCCGTTGCTTCAAAACTAACGTTGAATTTTTCTGATTTGAAAAAGCTTTTCGAAAATTACGATTCATTAGAAGCTTTGGAGAACGATTCTCACAGATTACCGATTCAAATCAATGCTAAAGAGATTGAAGCAATTGTTGAACAGCTTGATAAAATTTGTGTCAGAAAAGATATTCATATCATCACGTATGAAGATGAGGGATACCCTTCCATATTAAGAGAGATTAGTGATCCACCCTGGTGTTTGTTTATTAAAGGAAATCTCGATGTTTTAAAAGAGGAGAGTTTTAAATTTGCAGTAGTGGGATCCAGAAAGAATACCCATTATGGAAAACTCATAGTGGACATGCTCATCCCTCCGCTTGTTGAAAAAGGTACTTGTATTGTCAGTGGGTTGGCTTTTGGTATAGACAGTCTGGCTCATAAAAAAGCTTTGGAATACGATGGAATGGTGATCGGGGTTCTGGGATGCGGGGTGGATATTGTTTATCCCAAATCAAATGAGAATCTATACAAAAATGTTCTCCGGACAGGCTGTATTATTAGTGAATACCTGCCGTGGGAAAGACCCAGGACTTATTTTTTTCCAAGGAGAAACCGGATCATTTCCGGATTAAGCAAAGGGGTATTGGTTGTAGAGGCAGCTAAAAAAAGCGGATCTTTGATAACGGCGCGATGTGCACTGGAACAAAATCGGGATGTATTTGCAGTACCGGGTCAAATAAACGCTTACAGTTCTGAGGGATCGAACGATTTGATAAAAAAAGGAGCGAAGTTGGTTTCATGTACCGAAGATATATTTGAAGAATATCCTGACTATTTTTACACTTCCAAAAATAATGAGTCGCGGGAGTTAATCGAGAGGCGTGTAATTGAAGATATGAATCGGGAGGAACGCTTAGTTTTTGACCTGATCACAGAAGGTATTTCTGATTTTGATACATTAGCGGTTAAATCGCAACTTGATGCATCATCTCTCAATTATACGCTAACGCTGTTAACCCTTAAAGGTGTGATTGATGTTGTTGGAACCAGCTATCAAAAAAGAATGTAATGGAAAGAGCATAAAAATCCTGATACTGTCAACGGTTGTTATGATTTGTGTTGTTGCAACAACTTTTGGGATGATGTTTGAGATTGGAGCCGGATATCGTTTTGCGCCTTCCGATCAAACCAAACACGGTATTAACTTGGATTTAGGTTTATTCAACGATTTTAACGATATCATCGAATTGGATGTGACCTATCATCCTCAATTTATAGGTGCCGGGTCGGAAGAATCTGCAACACCTACTATTTTTTGGAATTTTGACATGGATGCCATGATTCCCCTACTGGGTAGACGCGACGGGATCGAGGGTTATCGTTTTGGCCTTTATTCCACTTTTGAATTTGGCAGTTTTTATTCCGATTATACGCTTGATGCCACACCGGGAAGCTCTCAAGCACAACAAACAGCATGGGACAGAAGTGACTACTGGTTTGGGGCAGGTATTTATGCACAGTATTTTCTCGATCCCTGGTTGTTTGAAATGTCAATCGGGTTACCGGTGATCAACAGCTATACTAGTCAAGATACTTTGGATAAGTTTTTAGGAAGCTTTGAATTTAAAACAAGGTATTTTATCAAAAGCGAATTATACGATTTTCGTGACCATTTATTAGTTGAATTTGTGGTTTCCACCAGAAAAATAGGACTCTCAGTGGTTCTTTTGGAGCCTTTTTAGAGGTGCCTGTTGATGAAACTTGAACGATTTATTCAAAAAGCAGGTGTTGCCAGTAGGCGAAAGGCTCCAGAGTTAATTGAATCCGGACGTGTAAAGGTTAATGCTGAAACAGCCAAAGAGTTCTTTATGGAAGTGGATGAAGAGAATGATATCATCGAAGTGGATGGTAAGCCAATTGAACTGGAGAACAAACGATATTATCTGTTTAATAAACCTGCGGGGTATATTACCACACTGAAAGATCCTTTTAAAACCCCAACCATCAATGATTTCTTAAAAAAACATTATCAGATATCTGTACGGGTGCATCCTGTCGGCAGATTGGATAAAGATACAGAAGGCTTGTTAATATTGACCAATGACGGAGATCTAACGTATAAGGTTCTTCATCCAAAGATGAAGGTTGAAAAGGAATACCTGGCAAAGATTTACGGAGTACCTGATGAAGAGGACGTCAAACAGTTTGAGAAGGGTATGAAATTAAAGCATTTTTCCACTTCTCCCGCACGTTTGGAGATAAAAAGACGTGAAGGCCAATTTTCATGGATTACCATTGTAATCCGAGAGGGGAAAAAACGTCAAGTAAAAAGGATGTGTTCCCATATTGGGCACAAGGTCGTTTATCTGAAACGTCTCAGGGTAGGTTCTTTTACCCTTTCAGGAATTGAAAAAACGGGAGATTTAAAAGAAATCGGGAAAGATGATATAAAGAAGTTTATGATGGATAATCAAATCATATGAAGGGGTGTATGTCTTTGAGTATAAAACCGAAAATAATGATCGTATGCCTGTTAATCTTTACGGTTATCAGCGGGGTCGTTTTTTCCAAAACGACGGATGAATTATTAATGGAATTACGCAGTTTACAGCAACAGATTGAATACGCCAATAATTTAAACGATATGTCACTTTTGGATGCTTCCTTGGAACTGGTGAATCGTTTGTTGTTAAACAATCCCGGGAATCTTGATTTTGAAGGGAAGGCACATGTGGTATTGGCAGATGCGTATTTTTACAAAGGCAGTTTTAACCTGGCAATCGAGGAATATGAAAAGGCCATGTCTTCTCTGATGGAGAGTAGCCCGGAATATCCATATTCTTTGTATTCTCTCATATATGCTTATTATTATCTGATTGAAGAATCTCCCGAAAGTTTAAAGGCCAACTATATTAATCAGGCTATATTCAATTTGGACAAGCTTTCGACTTTTGAGGAATACAAACAAGATGCCCTTTTGCTGAGAGGCATGATATTAAAACAAAGAGGAGACCTTTCCGGTGCGGTCACTGCATTTGATCAAATAACACGTGGAGATCTTACCGGCACGGCATCTTATTACAAAGGGTTAATCCTTTATGACCAAAGGAATTACCCCGCTGCAATTTTGGCATTTGAAAAGGCCGCTTCTCTGGGACAGGACAGGGATTTGATTGCGGCAAGCATATACCGGACCGTTAATGCCATGATCAATCTGAAATATTTCAAAGAAGCCCTGGAACAATCCCAAAAATTAGTAAGGGATTTCGGCAGTTCCAGATATAAAAACGAGATTTTTTTACAGCATGTTCAGTTGCTATACAGTACAGGAGATTATAGCAACGCAAAAAGATATATCGAAAATGAGTTGTTGGCATCCACGGGAGAAAGGGATAGAATGGAAGCCCTGAATGTTTTAGGGTGGCTGGCTTATGAAACGGGTAACTTGTCAGAAGCCATAGCTCAATGGGAAAAGGCAGTGGATACAGGTTATGTCAATTATAAACAGGAAGCCTTTGAGATAGCAAAAACTTGCCTTCAGGCTTTGGGTGAAACCAGTGATTCAACGAAAACCCTTTCTTTTCTTAACAATATCAAATCAAAATTTCCTGAAAAAAAGACGGAATTGGATTTGGAAACAGCCAAAGTATATATGAATACCAATCGCTATTCACAGGCAGAAGTATTACTGAATCAGGTGCTTTCTACCGGGATGTACTTTAATGAAGTCAACTATTTGATGGCTGTATTGAACAAACAGCGCAACAATTCCCCGGCAGCTTTTGAATATATCAAGCGAGTTATCAGTTCCGGAAACAGGGAATATATTTATAAGGGTTACCTGTTTGAGGGCGACTTGTATTTTCAAATGGCAAATTATCAGGAAGCAAAACGTTCCTATGAGAATGCACTGAAAAATGCAGATGAGAAGGAAAGACTTCAAACCATTTTAAACCTTGGTATGGTGGAAATGGAACTGAAGAATTATCCGTCAGCTGTTGGACAATTTAACCAACTGAAGCGATACACTGTTGAAGATTTGGATGCAGCTTTGAACGGCGCCTTTTATCTCGCTGATTGTTATATGTTGATGGGCGATATTAACAGTGCGGTGAAAGAATACGATTGGATTATTGCAAATGATAAAACCGGTCGATACGTTTCAACCTCTGTTATGAGAAAATACGATTTAATGATCAACAATCCCAATGCAAATCTGGATGCACTTATCCGAGAGCTTGATGCACAGATAGAATCAACTACCGATTTAACCTTGAAAGATGAACTAAAATTCCTAAAAGCAGAAGCATATATGAAAAAGGGAGATTTATTGACAGCTTATAATTTTGTTCGTGATATCAATTACGATCGGTTGTCTGCAATATCCAAAGCTGCTGTGTTGTATATCAGAGGGAAATATTTCATGAGTCAGGGAAACGAACCGCAGATGATCACCAATTTTGATACTTTAATTTCAGATTTCCCCAAATCGCCAAAAACACCATGGGCGATGCAGGATTATGCCCTTTTTTATTACAATTCGCAGAATTACAATCAGGCGAAGAATATCTTCTTTAATTTGCTGACCAAGTACCCTGATTTTCAAAAGGTGGATGTGGCTTATTTTTATATTGGTTTATGTTATGAAAAGATGGCGGAAAATGACAAAGCAAAGCAGATCTTCACCGATTTTCTTGAGAAATTTCCGAACTCATCGCGTAAAACAGAAGTTCAACAACATTTAAGTTGGCTTGAATAAGGGAGAGTGAAGACTTTTTGAGTACCCAGGAACATTTACGAGCCTATGGCAAACTCAACTTATATTTAGATGTTCTGGATAAGAGACCGGATGGTTTTCATGATATCATTACGCTTTTTCAAAGAATTGAGATACACGATGATATATATATAGCTGAAAATGGTGGTAAGGATAATACCCTAAAGGTATTTTACGAAGAAGCAATTCCTTTCAAACCGGAATTGAAATGGGATGAGAATAACACCTTGTTTCGAGCGATTAATGCCATAGAGAATCATACAGGCAGAGAAATAAAAGGATATGATATTACATTAAAGAAAAGACTTCCGCCGGAGTCCGGTTTGGGAGGGGCCAGTTCGGATGCGGCTGAGTTAATTAAATATTTTTCTACCAAATACCAGATTGGATTTACAGAAATGTTGGAAATTGCAAGACAAATCGGTTCAGATGTACCCTTTTTCCTTAATGGCAGTACCGCACTTGGGAGAGAAAGAGGAGATAGAATCAAACCGCTGGATTCTTTGCCGCCTTATCCGGTGATTGTCTGTCAACCCGGAGTGACTTTTTCTACTCCGAAAATGTACTCCATTATCGATTCCTTAAGATTTGAGGATTGGGATAATATTGAAGATGTGGAACATGTGACGGATTTCGATGATGATCATGAAGAAGAGACGATCAACGACCCGGTTTTGGATGATTGGGAAGATGAAGATGTGGAATCCTGGGTGCCTGAAGAGGAACTTTACAGGACTTATGATGCGCTCAAAGAAGGTGAGAACACTTTAACCTTTAATGATTTTGAAAAGGCTGCGGAAGAACTGGAGTTGCCAACTTATGAGGCTTTTATGGAAAAGTTTATGGATATAAAAGGCGATGAGTTGATTCTAAAAGGGATGACCGGATCCGGGTCGGCACATTTCCTGGTATTTAACAATGGCATAAAACCAGATCTGCTGGAAGAAACAGCAAACTGTCTCAAGGAAATGACCCTGTGGGTGAAAAAGACGAATTTTTATTAATTTTTAAATATTTAACGATATTGTAACTTGGTGATTTTTTTGTCTGTGATATAATCACCGGGCAAATCCTGTTTTCACTAAAGAGTGAAGACCAAAAGACCGTAGGAGGTAAAAAGTGAGAATTTATGAATTAATGTTTATCACCGATCCGAGACTCCCGGAAGAGCAAAGGGAAGAGGGAGTTGAAAGAGTCAAAACGGTGATCGAGGAACGGGTAAATGGAAAGGTTGAGAAAGTTGACCGTTGGGGAATTAGAAAGCTGGCTTATACGCTCCCCAAAAGCAAATTGGATGAAGGTGATTATACCGTCATTCTTTTCAGAGCGGATGGTTCGGACTTAGAACCTCTTGAAAATTTGTTCCATGTATCTCCGGAATTTATTCGAAAACAGATCGTCAGAAGAGAAGACATTGAAAAAGAAGAAAGAAAAAAGATGATCCAAAATCGTCTGAATGGAACTGTAGAGATTGAAGAAACTTCGGAGGAAGTGGTTGAAGAAGTTGTTCAAGAAGACGCTGAACCTGAATTTGATGTAGAGGAAAAAGGCGAATAAATTATGTCAATCAGTTATAACAAGGTAATTTTAGTGGGAAGACTCACCGCTGATCCCCAGGTGTCATACGCATCTAACGGGATGATGATCGCAAAGTTTACCCTTGCTGTTGACCGGCAGTTCAAACGTGATTCGCAGAACAGTCAGGATGCGGATTTTCTGAGAATCGTCGCTTTTGGGAAACTGGCAGAATTTGTCAACAATTACCTTTCAAAGGGCAGGCTGATTATGGCTGAAGGAAGAATCCAAACTTCTAAATTCCAGGGAGCGGACGGCATTACAAAGTATTTCACTGATATCATTGCCGAAAAGCTTAGCTTTATGGAAACAAAAAAAAGTGCCCAGGAATACGACAGGAAGGGTGGAGGATCTTATGACACGCCTAACAGACCCTTTGATAACGATGATATGATTACGAATAACGAAGAGGTTTTTGACGGACCCGGTGAATCAGAAGACGACGAAGTGCCGTTTTGATAAAAGGAATGAGGAGGAAAACAAATGGCTCAAAACAATAGCAGAGATAGAGGAAAAAACGCAAGAAATCAGAAATTTAGAAGAAGAAAAAGAAGGAAGTGTGCTCTTTGTACCAAAGACACAAATTTTGTCGATTACAAGGACTTAAACTTCTTAAAGGAATACATCTCCGATAAAGGGAGAATTATTCCCAGAAGGATAAATGGGAGTTGCGCAAAGCATCAAAGAACGATTAAAATAGCCATCAAAAGGGCAAGACAGATGGCATTGCTTCCATATACCAGATAATAGAAGAATACACAGTTTTATGGTATAATAAGTTGTAATATTAAAAAAATTGAATACCATTAAGGCATAAGAGATTAAAAGACGCCTCGTTGATTTGAATCATCGCGGCGTCTTTTTGTTTTAATAACGGGAGGTTAATTATGAATGGCAAACCAAAAGTGGTTGTAATTGGCGCGGGAGTGGTCGGATCACTGATTGCACGAGAACTGACAAAGTACAATTGTTATGTGACACTCATTGACAAGGAAGAAGACGCGGGATGGGGTGTTACAAAGGCAAACTCTGCCATTGTGCATGGCGGATACGATGACCCGGTTGATTCGGTTCGAGGTCGCTTTGCCGCCAAGGGAAACAAAATGTACACCAAAATATCCCAGGAGCTGGGATTTGAATTAAAACGAATCGGTTCCTATGTGCTTGCCTTTGAAGATGAAGAATTACCTCATTTGGATGAATTGATGGAAAAGGCTAAGGGCAATGGCGTTGATGGTTGTGAGATTCACAGTAGAGATGAAATCATGCGACGAAATCCCAACATCAACGAATCAGTCAAAGGTGGTTTCTGGTGTCCTTCTGCGGGAATCACAGAACCATGGATGGTAGCCATAGCTGCAGTTGAAAATGCCGTATTAAACGGGATGGCATTTCGGCCAGGAGAACAGGTTGTTGATATTGAAACAGGGGAAGCTGGGAAAGTTGTCAAAACGGATAAAGAAGAATACCCTTGTGATTTTGTGATCAACGCAGCCGGCCTTTACGCAGATAAGATTGCTCAGATGGCAGGGGCACATTGCCCTGTTTTGCATCCCAGAAAGGGTGAATACATCCTTTTGGATAAAAAACTGGGCCCAATCGTGACAAATGTGCTGTTCCCAGTACCCACCAAACAATCAAAAGGTGTACTTGTTCTGCCTACCGTTGACGGAGGCATTTTACTGGGACCAACGGCAAAAGATATGGATGTAGATCAAAAGGAAGATACATCCACAAGCTCTGAGGGATTAAACGAAGTCAGGCGTAAAACCTCCTCAATGGTCAACGGGTTAGATTTTTCTCAAACGGTAAAGATATTTGCCGGATTAAGACCCGAAGATTCCCAAAAAGATTTTGTCATCGGAAAAACGAACGTCAACGGATTTATAAATGCAGCGGCCATGCGATCCCCGGGATTAACCGCAGCACCCGCCATCGCAGAATATATCGTTGAAACTGTGATCATAGATCAGATGGGTGTGGCCTTGGAAAAAAGGTCTGATTTTGACCCCGTACTGGCCCCTTACCCCGTACTGCCAGAAGATGATCCTCAGGTATGGGAAGAGATGGTTCAAAAAGATGAACGATATGGGAAAGTGGTCTGCGTATGTAATAAAATAACCGAAGCACAGATTGTTGAAGCAATACACAGGGGTGCAAGAACCATTGATGGTGTGAAGTTTAGAACAAGAGCCAGTTTTGGCAGATGTCAAGGCGGATTTTGTCTGGCAAGGATTGCCGAGATATTGGCCAGAGAATTGGATAAACCTTTAAATGAAATAAAATACAGAACCGGCAACACGAAGTTGTTATCCGGGAGGGTGAGAACATGAGAGAGATAAAACTGGATGCACTGGTTATTGGCGGTGGCGCAGCGGGAATGGCAGCGGCAGTTGAGTTGACACGACAGGGATGTGAGACCATTTTAATCGAACGGGAAGAAAGAACCGGTGGTGTTTTGAATCAATGTATTCACAACGGTTTTGGGCTTCACGTTTTTCAAGAAGAACTCACCGGCCCCGAATATGCCGATCGGTATAAGCGACAGATTTCACAAAATGACATCACCGTTCATTCCGATAAATTTGTTTTGAAAGTTGACCCGGATAAAAAAGAAGTTATTACCGTAGGGGTTGAGGGAGTAACCTGTTACAAGCCAAAGGCTTTGATTATGACAACCGGCGCCAGGGAAAGACCATTCAGTAACCTGAGAATACCGGGAACCAGACCTGCTGGGATTTATACAGCCGGAGTCGCGCAGAAGTTCGTTAATCTCCAAAATTATCTGCCTGGAAAAGATGCGTATGTTTTAGGTTCAGGTGACATTGGTTTGATTATGGCCAGGCGTTTGACCCTTGAAGGGATGAATGTCCTTGGTGTGGCAGAACTAATGCCCCATTCCGGAGGACTTGCAAGAAATATCGCTCAATGTCTGGATGATTTTGATATCCCTTTGGAACTCTCAACCAGTGTGGTTGAAGTCCACGGCAGAGAACGCCTGGAATCCATTACTTTGATGAATTTTACTCCCGATACCATGCAACCAATAGCAGGAACAGAGCGAGAAGTCAAATGTGACACCCTCATATTGTCTGTCGGATTGTTGCCTCAAAATGAGCTCATTGAAGATTATGTAAAAGATGATCCTGTGAATAAGGGGGTAATGGTGGATTCCCATCAACGGACCACACATCCGTGGATATTTGCAGCCGGGAACAACGTGGCCGTTTACGATTTGGTGGACTTTGTTACTCTAGAAGGTATTGAAGCAGGAAAGGCAGCCGCCCAGATGATCAAAGAAGGTTTTAAAGAATGTCAACAGATACCGGTGAAAAGGGGTAAAAATGTGGGTGCGCTTACACCGCTTTTCTGTTGTCTTGATGACAATCCCTTCAAATTTTATATCCGACCCACAAAGAATATGGACAAAGGACGGGTTAAGATCGGACCGGATATCATCCAAAAGGTTGAAATAGGATTAAAGCCCAGTGAAATGGTGGATATTCAAATCACAAGCGAGCATAAGGAAAAGATCAAAGCAATGGGACTAGAAGAGATCCTTGTGGAGATTGAGGAGGTATAATCATGGAAAAAAGAAAAATAACCTGTATCTCCTGTCCTCTGGGCTGTGAGATAGAAGCTGAAATAAACGGTGATGAGATTACAATACAGGGAAACAGATGCCCCAGAGGAAAAGAATACGCCATCAATGAGATCAAAGATCCCAGGCGGGTTGTCACATCCAATGTAAAAGTAACAGGTGGTCAATTCCCGCTTGCCAGTGTGAAAACAACCGGAGCGATTCCAAAGGGTAAAATCTTTGCTCTCATTGAAAAGCTTCGTGATGTGGAACTGGAAGCCCCTGTGAATATTGGCCAGGTCGTTTTCCGGAATCTTTTTGATACCGGATTTGATGTGGTTGTGACGCGGCCTGTGGAGAAACAGTAAACGGGGAAAACTTCACGAATATAATAGGGTCTGCTGAATAACTCAGAACTCTTGCTAATAAAGCTTTACAGTATATTTTCGCCTGTTTAGCTGCATGGACTGTGGAAACAGTCTTAGAAGTTTTTAAAAAGCAAAACTTCACGTTTGGTTTGGTGAAAAACCCTACAGATTAGAATTCCCCCCCCCGTGGGGGGGGTGCCGGCCCTGGCGGGGGGGGGTTGCGTTTTTCAGCACGCCCTATTTAAGATGTATCCCAATCTCAAAACTTCTGTGCCAAGGGAAAAACACTTCCATTTGGAAATGTTCATTAAAGGCTTGTTCTATCATCTTTTGATGCGTTTCCAATAGGTTTTTTGAAAACGCCTGAGCCCATTGTTCCGCCGGAAGAAGTGTCCAAAGTGTGCAACCCTTTTCCTTGGACTTCTCGCGGAGTTCTAGTCTGACAATTGCTTGATAACCATAATGTTCGATGAGCATTGCCTGTTGAAATTTTGATATTTCCTCTTGGGTGATTTCAAGAAATCCCCGATCTGCAAGGTCTTGAAAGATTGTCAAGCAACAGTTGGTTCCAAGAGTGTTGCTGGGGGTATTCCAACCGGCATAATTGAGTTTATTCCAATCTCTTTTACTAGAACAAAGCCATTTGACCAGATTTTTATCCGATCCATTGGGGAATCTGATGTCGGCGATAGAGCAAATACGTTTCTTTCTCAGCAAATCAACGATTTGAACATTCGTAAAAGGTACATCTGGCTGGTCTTGGCTTTGAACCCAATCTTCATTGTCAAGATTATTCACATATAATAGGACATCGGAGTGTGAAACTTCTCCCCCTGCCGCTTTAATATGATTCTTTACGGTGATATCCAATGGATCTCCTTCATATGGAGGGATCAAATTTTTTTTGTCTCCATGCCGGTACTGGATTTCTATCATTGGGGTTTGTTTCAATTCATCACAGACCGCTCTCGAGAGTAAGGTCAAAGTGGCTTCATCTGCACCGGGATGGATAGAATAGCAGTTTTCAATATCCAAATGCTTGGCGTAATTTGAATGAATAGAAGCCTCAAATACATTCAAGCTGTCTTTGCCGTTGTCGTCCAATGTGAGGTTGAAAAAATCAATGACACCTTCTTTGATATAATCAAATACTTTCTGGATGATACGGGCATTTCTGATCCGTCTGTAGAAATAATCATCGATTATCCAGGATGGGATCTTTTCAAGAAACGTTTTAAGCTTTTGCTCATGTAAAATGTCTTTGTAAAGAGATTCCTCAAAGTACATGAGTTGTTGTGTTTTTTCCTTCAGAAGTCCAGCCATGATCTTGGTCATATCATGAAGTCGCTTGCCGTAATATTCCCAATAAACCGGTTCTTCATCATCAGAATCGTATTTGGGAATGCGCATGATAGTGGTAGTGATATAGATTTTCTTGGCTCTATCACTGATATATTTGATTCCGTTTAATCTTTCTATTAGCGTATTTTCTTTCGTTACATCTATTCTTGAAGAGCTAAGACCACCATACAATAATGTATCCAATGAGAGGAGTAGGATATCATCTTCGGTAACAGTATGCTCTAACCATCTCATCAAAGCACTTGTATCAGCTGGTATTTTTTTTTGTCCCAAAAATG
>CAYOFT010000024.1:0-19760 GCA_964403295.1 uncultured Thermotogaceae bacterium
CATGAACGAAGTTACAAAAAAGGCAAAACTGGTAAAAAGTACGGAAAAGCATTTAAGAATGGCTAAAACAGCTGAAAAAAACTTAGCCCTTTTGGAAATCGGCAGACAGCTTGAAAAAGACATGCCCATAATACTTCAAGCAAACAAAAAGGACGTAAAAGTCGCTCAGGAAAAAGGAGTCAGTGAGGCGTTGGTTGACAGATTGAGGCTTACAGAGTCAAGAATCAATTCCATGATCACGGCCTGTTCTAAAGTGGCGACCTTAGCTGATCCGGTTGGAAAGGTTATCAAATCATGGATTCAGGATACTTTGAGAATTACGCAGTTAAGGGTTCCCATTGGGTCAATCGGAATGATTTACGAGTCAAGGCCTAATGTGACTCTTGATGCCACTATTTTGGCTTTGAAAAGCGGTAATCCCGTTTTGTTGAGAGGTGGCAGTGATGCTTTATCGTCTAATCTGGCAATAGCAAATGCCATTAAAACGGGACTTTCAAATTCAAGTGTTCCGTCATCGGCAGTGGAGATTGTTGAAGATACAGACCGGGAGAATGTAAACCTGATGTTGAAAATGAATGAGTACCTGTCATTGATCATTCCTCGTGGAGGAGCGGGATTGATTAAGTTTGTGGTTGAAAATTCTACTGTTCCGGTGCTAGAAACCGGTGTGGGGAATTGTCATATTTTTGTGGACTACAATGCAGATGTCGAAAAAGCCTTGGAGATCATCGACAACGCCAAGACACAACGTCCGGGGACTTGTAATGCGGTGGAGACAGTTTTGATTCATGAACAGATGGCTGAAAGTATTCTTCCAAAACTGAGAGATAGGTTGTTTTCAAAGGGCGTTGAAATACGAGGCTGCGAAAAAACAACACAAATCATTGAGTGTGTCAGTGCCAATGAAATGGACTGGGAAACGGAGTATCTTGATTTTATCCTTGCCATTAGGGTTGTTAGGGATGTTGATGAAGCCCTGGATCACATTGAACGTTATTCAACCGGACACTCAGAATCGATATTAACCAATGATTTTTCAAATGCAATGCGTTTTCAGGCATCTATTGACTCAGCGGCTGTTTATGTGAACGCTTCAACCCGGTTTACAGATGGCGAGCAATTTGGTTTTGGTGGTGAAATCGGCATCAGCACACAAAAACTCCACGCAAGGGGACCGGTGGGGCTTGAGGAACTAACCACTTACAAATATATCGTTACTGGTGATTACAGCGTGAGGGGATAAGATGTCAAAAGTCGTTATTAAAGTCGGCAGTAATTTATTGGTGAAACAAACAGGTGAAATTGACAAAAGTTATATCATAGAATTGGCGAGAGTCATATCAGGTTTAAAGGAAAAGGGAAACACCTGTATTTTAATCACATCCGGTGCCAAAGCGGCCGGTTATGGAAAGGCTCAAAAAGAAAATATAGAGGAAGACTTGTATATCAAACAAGCCCTTTGCGCCATTGGACAAGTCCAGCTCATGAAACTCTATGAGCTGGCTTTTGACATGTACGATGAAAAAGTCGCGCAAATACTGATCAACAGAGATGATTTTGGTCATCGGGAGCGGTTCCTCAATTTAAGAAACACCCTGATCGGGTTGAATGAAATGGGTTTTATTCCCATTGCAAACGAAAATGATACGGTATCCACCAACGAGATTACTTTTGGAGATAACGATATCCTGGCGGCCATGACAGCAATTGGTTGGAAAAGTGATTATTTGTTGTTGCTTTCAAGTGTAGAAGGGCTGTTGGATGACAAGGGCAAACTTATAAAAATGTTTTCTTCTGAAACAAAACTGAAAAAAATGGCAAAAACACAATGGGGAAGCGGTGGGATAGAAACCAAGATAAGAGCCGCAAGGGCTGCATCTGCGGCAGGCGTTAGTTGTTGTATCTGTAATGGCAGAGATCTGGCGAATATTCAACGCTTTATACATGGAGAAAATCCGGGCACCAATTTCCAACCTTCCAGAATGCCCGCCTCCAAAAAGGCATGGATAGGGTTTCTTTCCAAGTCTAAAGGAGAGATAATCATCAATGAAGGGGCAAAAAAAGCATTAATGAAGAAAAAAAGTCTCCTGCCTGTAGGTATCGTTGATGTGAAAGGGGCCTTTGCAGTTGGGGACGTTATTGATGTGAAAATGTCGGATGGGAGTCTAATCGGAAGGGGAATAGCGAATTTTTCAAAAAGCCAGGCAAAAAAAATCATGGGTTGCCAAAGTACACAGCTAAAGGAAAAACTCAATTATGATTGCCCGAATTGTTTCATTCATGTTGACAATTTCTGGCTTGTTTATGATTAAAAAAATATCTCCTGCGAATTCTTTCCGATTTATTGAACCCCTTTTCCAACTGTTTTAAAATTCCCTTTTAAGATGATACAATAAAGAGGATGTTTAAATACTTAACGCTACCAGCTATATCATTGGAAAGAAAAAGGAAGTGAAGATTTTGAAATCGAAGTCAATTAACGCACTTAAAATGGGTGTTTCAAATAAGATCATCATCATGGATCTTATTCGGTATGAGCCCGGCATCACCAGAAGAGAAATTGCCGCAAGAACCGGGTTAAATCCCTCTACCGTTACAAATATCATTAACAGTTTAAAGGATATGAAATTTGTTTTTGAAACCGGTAAAAAATCGACTTCCAATCCGGGG
This sequence comes from uncultured Thermotogaceae bacterium, assembly GCA_964403295.1. Classification (GTDB taxonomy): domain Bacteria; phylum Thermotogota; class Thermotogae; order MWEM01; family MWEM01; genus JASUTC01. The sequence continues at coordinate 2,671 of CAYOFT010000024.1, forward strand.
CGAAATTCCATCAAACTGGGTATATTAAAAAATGCAGCCTCTGTTTTTGTTTTTCATACCAATGTTGAAGATACCATATTTGGTATAGGCTACCTGGACAATACGGTTGAAATATTAAAGCATTTTCCCACAGAGAACAATCCCTTGGTTTTTTTTGATAAAATTTCAGAGTTAATCCAATCAGAATATGAAAAAACCGAAAAAAAGCCTTGCGGTATATCTTTTTCTTTCCCCGGTATCGTTGATCGTTTACAAAACAGAATCAATATCATACCCCATTTGGGTTGGAAAGGAATATCTGTAGAAGAAGAGTTGAGAAAACGAATTGACGGATTTGATCTTCGGTTAAGAATTGCCAATGAGGCAAAGCTTTCATTGAAAAGCGAAAAAGCGGTTAATTCAGATATTAAAGACCTAAAAAACGGGATTTATCTGTATCTTTCCCAAGGTGTTGGGGGAGCAGTTCTCATCAACGATATCATCTATACCGGTTCCAACTTTATTGCCGGTGAAATTGGGCATATGAGTATCAATAAAAATGGTCCCATTTGTCGTTGCGGGAACAGAGGCTGTCTGGAAACATACATTGGGGTGGATGTGATTATCAGACAGTATGAAGAAGTAAATCAACTTGAGGGGAATGGGGTTCGATCGAAATTTAAGAAACTCATGTCGCTTTATGTTGAGGGAGAGGAAAGAGCAACTGAAACAATAGAGGATATGTTGACATTTATGGACCAGGGACTTGCTAATATAACGAATATTTACAATCCTGATTTTATTATTATTGGAGGAATGGGTTGCGAATTTCCTAAATCCATTTTTGACCGATTAAATGAAAGGATAAAATCAAAGGCTCTAACGCCGGCAGGCGAAAACGTGTTAATCATACCCCCTTCTGTTAATGAAGAAATGTCAACATTGCAGGGGAGTACGATTGAAGCCATGGATGAATATGTAAGAAAAGTGATTGTTTAATATACGGTTTTCCTGTTTATTATGATAAACCTTATAGTACAGAAAAAAATGGTTATCAATTTGAAAGCATATAGTGTATAATACCCAGGCGGTAGCGGGAAAAATACCTGATCTGCAACTTTATATTTTAATGATTATAGAAAGGATGATTAGAAAATGAGCGTAAGTATGGAAGACATTAAGGAATTAAGAGCTAAAACAGGGGCTGGCGTTTTGGATTGCAAAAAGGCTCTCGTAGAAAGCAATGGGGATATTGAAGAAGCTGTCAGCTTTTTGAGAAAAAAGGGTCTTGCAAAAGCCGCAAAAAAGAGTGGTAGGTCAACAACAGAAGGTCTTGTCATTAGCAATAAAAAAGAAGAAGGCAAAGACATCTTTATGTTAGCCGTTATGTGCGAGACGGATTTTGTTGCCAGAACCGATGAATTTAAGGCGTTTTCAGATTCAGTATCTGCAAACACTGAGAAAGACGTTACTGAAACGAACAAAGCTGTACCATTGCCTGAAGATGTTGTTGAAAAATATCAGGAAGAAGTAACCCAGGCAGTTGCCAAGATTGGAGAAAACATCCAGCTTGGTGATTATGCAAAGTTCACTTTAAGCGGAACAGGAAAAATATACGATTATACGCATTTTACAGGCAAGATAGGTGTTGCAGTTGAAATACTCTGCAATCAGGTTAGTGATAGACTTGATGAACTGGGTAAGAATATTTGCCTACACATCGCTGCCTTTTCACCTGAATTTGTTTCCGGAGATGAGATTGACGAAGAAGTATTAAATAAAGAAAGAGAAATTTATACAGAACAGATGAAAGAATCCGGCAAACCTGAAAAAATCATTGCCAATATCGTAGAGGGTAAGATCAGAAAGTTTAAAGAAGAAAGATGTCTTTTAAGCCAAGGCTTTGCACTGGATGAGAGTAAAACGGTACAGGACCTTGTCGATGAATGTTCCAAAGAAATGGGAGAAGCAATCACCGTAAAAAGATTCGCGAGGGTTTCAATAGGAGACTGATTTCATTAAAGATAAAGATGGACGTTTGTTTATGAGTAGCTTTCTCATAATAAACGTCCTCTTTTTTTAAGAGGGGATGAGGATATGTACGAAAGAATCCTTTTAAAACTGTCAGGTGAGGCATTGTCAGGGGAAGGCAGCAAAGGTTTCAGCGAAGAAAGTATGCGTTATCTAACAGAAGAAATCAAGGATGTTTTTGAGACAAAGGTTGCCATGGGTATTGTCATCGGAGCAGGGAATCTTTTTCGTGGCAGGGAGCTGGAGCAAATCGAACCAAAGATGGCTGACCAAATTGGCTTGTTGGGCACGAATATCAATGCTGTCTACTTAAAGGCTTCATTGGAAAAAAGGGGAATGAATTGCAGGGTTTTTTCTCAGGTTGTGAACCTACAGTCTGTAGAAAAGTTAAATTATGACAGAATTCGAGATGCTTTTGCTCTGGGAGAGATCGTAATTTTCGGCGGAGGTACCAGCAACCCGTTTTTTACCACCGATACCGCAGCGGCTTTAAGAGCTGTTGAGATGGATGCTCAAATCATTATTAAAGCGACAAAGGTTGATGGTGTGTTTTCTTCGGACCCGAGGCACGATCCAAAGGCAACGAAGTTCGATCAGCTCACCTTTTCGCAAGCCATTGAGAAAAACCTAAAGATTATGGATGTGGAAGCCTTTTCCATTTGCAGACGATATAACATGCCAATACAGGTGATAGATTTCTTTAAACCCGGAAATCTTTTAAAAACGGTAATGGGGGAGAAAATTGGAACAAAGTGTACGCAGTAAAAAAGGACTTTTCATCTCTTTAGAGGGGTTGGATGGTTGTGGTAAAACCACTCAAATCAAGTTTCTGCGCCAGGCTTTTCAAAGAGAGGGGAAGGAAGTTATCAATTTTCGTGAACCCGGTTGCACACCTTTAGGAGAAAAACTCAGGGAGATTGTTCTTCATTCAGATTCCGATATTGGCGAGAGAGCAGAATTGTTGATTTATCTATCCTCCCGAGCACAGGTAACCGACGAAATGGTTATTCCCTCACTCAACCAGGGAAAGATTGTCATCGCTGATAGGTATGCTGATTCCAGTGTGGCTTATCAGGGTTTTGGACGAGCCATTGGTCCGGAGAGGGTCAAGGCTTTGAACGATTTTGCTATCAAAAACATCTATCCGGACATCACTTTTTTACTTGAAATATCGGTGGATGAGGCATTAAAAAGGCTTAAAAACAAACCTCTGGATCGTCTTGAAAAGGAAAGGGAGACCTTTTTTCAAAGAGTTCACGAAGGCTATGAATGGTTGTATCAACAAAATCCGGAAAGATTTGTTAAAATACCGGGAGAAATTGACCCCCAACAAGTTAGTCGTCAGATCCTCCAAAAGCTTGTAGAAAGAGGTTTTTTGAAAGTATGCTAAAACAGGCAAGGTTAACAAAACACATTTCTAGAAGGATCGCCAATGGTCATCCGTATATCTACAAAAATGAAATAGAAGATACAAAAGGTGAAATTGAAAAAGGGGAAGTTATTGATGTCTTCACTTTTTCAGGTCAATTTGTAGGTAAAGGTTATTATAACCAAGATTCAAAGATTACCATCCGATTACTGACCCGATTAAACGAAAAAATAGATGCCCTTTTTGTTGGAAAAAAATTGAAAATGGCTTTGAATTATCGGCAAAGTTTTTTATTCAAAGAACACACTTTCAGGCTTTTCAACGGACTTTCAGATGGTATAAGCGGTTTGACATGTGACAGATTTGATGATCTTTATTGTGTTTCTTCTTCCACAGCCGGTGGGGACAGGTTATTAAACTACTTTATTGATGCCTTGAATAATACGGGAGCTTCTAAAATTATGATCAGAAATAATTCTTCTGGGCGTAAAAAAGAGGGAATCGATTCGTTCATTAAACCGGCTAAAGGTGAAATTAATCCCAGTCATTCATTTCAACTCAATGGTATTGATTATTCAGTAAACCCATTTTCACAAGAAGACCCTTTTTTCTATTTGGAACAGCGTGAAAATGCCGTTCTTTTTTCACATATTGCCAAAAAGGTTTTTCAAAAAGATTCTGTAAAAGCTTATGATTTTTTTTCCGGATATGGACAATTTGGACTGAATTTGTTAAAAAAGGGATTTTTGAATGTTGAATTTGTTGACAGTGCTAGACTTTATGGAGAATTAATAGAGGAATCCGCTCTTCAGGCACAATTGGGAAAAGTTAATTTTTGTGGGTGTAATGCCTTTGACTATCTGCATAGAATGGATATTGAAAATGCCAAAGCCGATTTGATTATTCTGGATCCCCCGCCATTTACTGATTCAAGGAAGAAAAAGGGAAGAGCGCTAAATGCCTATAAGGAAATTAATCTTCGGGCTTTGAAGATCTTAAACAAAGGGGGATTACTGGCAACAAGCTGCCCTTCACAGAATGTCTCGCGTGAGGATTTGGAAATGATGTTTTATTCCATTGCAAGTGATATCAAACATGAAGTAAAAATCATATATCGGGGCGGACAGCCGATTGATTTTCCTGTAAAAATCAACATCTTTGAAACTGATTTTTTGAAATTTTATGTGTTAATGAAAGGTGAAAGTCTGTGATAGAGATTCAAGATCTTCGATTTACTTACGATGAATCTGCTATTTTAAATGGAATCAATCTGGAGATCAAACACGGTGAGTTTTGTGCAGTTGTTGGAGGAAATGGTAGTGGTAAAAGCACATTGCTGAAGCTCATCGAAGGATTATTGATGCCTTCTGCGGGGAAAATAACCGTATTTGGAATGGATACAAGCGATGAAGAACTGTTGAATGAGATCAGAAAAAAAATAGGTTTTGTTTTTCAAAATCCTGAAAATCAGATTATTGCCTCAACCGTTTTGGAAGATATATGTTTTGGGATGGAAAATTTGGGGTTTTCCAGAGAAATGATGACAAAAAGATTAAAAAGGATTTTATGCTTTACCGGTTTGAAAGGATTGGAAAATAAGAACCCCCTGATGTTGTCAGGAGGTCAAAAACAACGACTTGCCATCGCTTCTGCCATTGTAACGGATCCAGAGATATTGTTGCTGGATGAACCGCTTTCCATGCTCGATCCTGAAGGACAACGGGATGTTTTTAGATTGATTGTTGATTTTCACAAGACTAACAAAACAGTTCTGTTGGTGACCCATGACATGGCGGTTGCTTCTAAAACAAATCGTATTATCTTTTTGAAAAACGGAAAGGTAGAACTATGCGGGGAAACAGCTTACATCCTGCCACAATTGGTCAAATATGAAGAATTGAACATTTAATGAAGATAAAGGATAAGTGTTGGTGAAATAATGATCGTCTTTGACGAATGCAGTTTTCGTTATTCAAAAAATACGCCAATGGAAACGACGGCGATTAAAAAGGTCAATTTAAAGCTTGAAAAAGGTGAACTTACAGCACTTATGGGACGAACAGGCTCGGGAAAGACAACCTTGGCAAATCTCGCTGCCGGGTTAATGGAACCCCAGGAAGGCGAAGTGCTTGTTGATAGCCTGAATACTCATCAGAAAAGAAACAGTTTAAAGATCTCACAAAAGGTTGGACTGGTTTTTCAGTATCCGGAAGCCCAATTTTTTTGTCCAACGGTTGGTGAGGAAATAGAATTTGCTTTAAACAATTTCAATATCAAAAACCCAGGTGGTGTATTAACACGGCGTGCATTGGAAAATGTGGGGTTAAATGAAACTTATATTCACAGGAACCCTTTCAGATTATCAGGGGGCGAACAGCGTCTAGTCGCAATCGCCAGTATCATTGGTTGGGAACCCGATTATCTTTTTTTTGATGAACCGACTGCCGGACTTGATGCCCTTTCAAGAAAACATGTTTTATCTGTGATCAAAAAACTGGAACATACCGGAAAAGGCATATACGTCATTACTCATGATACGAAATTGGTTAAAAAGGAAGCGAAAAGGCTAGTGGTTTTGTGTAATGGAACCCTTTTCTATGATGGTTCTGTGAAAGATTTTTTTAAAGATCATAAAAAAATGGAAGAAGCCGGAATATTTGATTCTTTTTAATACGATAACCGAAAATATTTGTCTTTAATTGAAAAATCCTGTATAATTACCTTTGTCTGTAAGACTTGGGGGGGACTATGAAAGAGACCTACACTAAGATATTTGCTATCTTTACAATTCTTATAATCATTGTATTCATATCAGCTTGCGCACCTGAATCCGAGTTAAAACCACCGGATACTTCTATTGAGCAAATGCAATCTGTTTATGGACAGACCGGAATCAGAATGGTTCTTTCCGGTGCGGATGACAAAACCCCCGTTGAAAAATTAACTTATCGTTATACTTTCTATATCAAAAGTGAAGATGATGAGGATAATGAAGAATTATTCATGGAAGGTGACTGTGAGACCAGCGAACTGTTTGTTGATTCCCTGGAATTTAAAGAAGGTGAATACATCGCTAAGGTGTCGGCTGTTAACGAGTTTGGATTAGAGGATAAAACACCTGCCGAGGGAACCTTTAAAGTCGATTTGACGCCTCCTGAAATGCCTGTTATCCGATATCAGATCATCTCCGGTGAAGTCGATTTGAAATTTGTAAACAACGAAACCGGGGATATTGCCGGCTATGAGATGATTTTATCCAATTCAGTAGATACAAAGGCATTTTCAAGTACACTTGATCGTTTCACTTTCAAGGCGAATAAAGGCGACCATTATGAAATAGCTGTAAAGGCTTATGATAATGCTGGGAATAATTCAGAGGAAGCAAAACTCCTAATAGATACTTCTGTTGACGAAGCCCCATATCTTGAGAACGAGCTCCCTAATTTCTTGGGAAATAGCGATAGCCATATTCCGGTTTCATTTTACGATGACTGGGCAAACCCTGATGAAATTACTGTTCAAGCTACTTTTAATGGAAAAGCAGTTCAGATAAACGAAGAAGGACTGGATATTGATGTATCAATTTTGAACGAAGGTACGCATACACTCAATCTTCATTTAATGGATAATAACGATAATGTGAGAGAAATCACCAAAGACATCTTCATCGATTTAACTCCACCGCAAATACCTTTTGACTGTTCATTCAAAGAACAGGGAAAAGACTTTCTCATTTCATGGGATGCTGAAATGGAGGAAAAGGAAACATTTAAAGTTTACGGATTTAACAAGGAAGAGGATATTACCCTTCTTGGAACGGTTGAAAGAAAGGCCTTTAGTACCCCGGAAAGATATTTGCATTACGTTATTACTGCGGTTGACAAAGCCGGTAATGAAAGTTCTCCTTCATATCCTATCAGAACCTATAACGAACAGTACCGTCCGATCACATCTTCAGATTTAACTGACATACAGGAAAATACTTTATTGACTTCCCTTTATTCCCCATACATCATCGACAAAACCATTAAGATCCCTTCTGACATTCTTTTGGGAATTGAAAAGGGAGTGGAATTGACCTTTACTGAAAACGGTACATTCCTGGTTGAAGGGCAAATTTTAAGTATACCTTCCAAATCGTCCAAAGAAAGAACGATAAGCGTAAACTTTGAAAAAACAGAGGCTAATCATTATCGTATGCCATTAATACAAATTAACGGTGGATCAGTATGGTTAAATGAATCCAAGGTTTTTGGGAACAATGCTCCTTTGACTTTGTTTGAAGTCAGTAACGGTGGAGAATTCAGAGCACAGGGAATATCCGTAACGGGTGTTAATACCGTTATCAACACTATTGATTCTGACACGGTAGTACTTGATGACAGCATAATACAGGCTACGACTTTTGCCACCGGTGCGAGTGCGAGAGCTTTTAGAATTAGCGGATCGCAGTTGATGGTAGTAGACGGTTTGAATATTACAAATATTCAGCAACTTGAAATTAACGATACGACCATTATGGCAACCCATACTGCCTTAAATCTAAACGGATTTACCAATGCCGTTATGAACGACACGACGATCACTGGTAACAACACCTTTGTAATCAATAAACTCTCCGCGGTGGATGCCAAATCTGTTAATGTATACGCCAAACAGAATGCCATCAGTTTACACGGCGCTTCCACCTTAAATCTAAGGGATGCAACGGTTTCTGCATCCAAAACAGCGATCTTTGTTGACAGAAGTGCCTATCTTTGTGCCATAGAAAGTATCATAAAAGATTCGGAGATTGGTTTGAACATCCTAAATCCCAATATTTACTTCAACAAAATGATATTAAGCGGAAATCGTTATGCAGTAAAGGGAAAAACAAATAAACAGTGGCTCGAGAATGGATTTCAACTCATTGACAACGAAGTTGATTTCAACGAATAGCGCTTATGCATTGTAATGAAAACACTTCAGATTTTTCTTCTTTTCAAGATTTTCTAAGAAAGAATCCCATAAAAACAATTTCACTCCATGAGTCAAACAGGGTTAATCATGCCTCTGTTTTATTGCTGTGGAACAGCAAGCCTCCAAAAAGAGTAAAGCGATTCATGGAAATCGGTTGCGGCTCTGGTTTTGTTTCATTTGGCTTATCAAAGCTCCATAAATTAGAAGGAACGTCCATTGACATTCAGAATGAACTAAAGGTACTTTTTGAAGAAGGGGCGGCATTAAACCAGGTTGCTGAACATCTTGAATTTATCGGCGCAGATGTTGCTAAGGCAAGACAATGTTTCGAGCCGGAAAGTTATGATATGTGCATTTTCAATCCCCCGCATTATATTTCAGGCAGAGGGGAAAAAGTTAAGGATAAAGTCAGAGAATTGTCAAGGACTTCTGATGAATCGCTATTTGAACAGTATTCGGATTCTATTTCTTTTTTACTAAAAACCAAAGGGCTCTTTTCTTGTGTGATCGCACCAAATAACTTTGAAGAATGGATGATGGCTTTTATCAAACATCAGTTGTATGTTAAGTCAGTCATACCGGTTTATGGTAATCCGGATAATGATGCCCAATTATTACTGATCAGGGGGATAAAAAATTCAAAAAGCAGTTTTGTAAATTTTAAGCCGGCTGTGTTTTTAAAGTAGGGTCTTCTTTTTCCAGTCGATCCCAGAAGATTTTGATAAATGCCTTAATGAGAACTTTCTCGTCAACCAAATCCGCAAAACGATCCTGAAAAATCAGTTCTCCTATTTTTTTTGATTCCTCTTGCAATCTTTCCGATAAAATGGATTCGAAAGTCTCGAAATCAAGGGAGTTCACCCACAGGAAAAAATCTTCCATTTCAATTTCTTGGAGAGATTTAAACCAAATACTTCGCCAATCATATTTAGCATTTTTTACACAATCATAGAACTCTGAAATTAAAAAACTGTAGAGCATGTTTTTGATTTCACCAGAATAGGTATAAACGGTATAATCCACACTTCTTTTACGAGAAACCCTTTGAACGGTATAAAACGAGTCATCCGATACGGTTAATCTCAGTTTGTCACAAGATTCCAACAGAGCATCCATCACTTCATCATCCAATCTGATGTTATCAGGATATTGAGGTTGGAGAACAAATCGTCTGGCAGCATCTGCAAATCGTCCTGCAATTCCAACACCTTTACCCAACCACATTGGTTTAACGCCCTTGTCAGCAGGTACCACTTGCAAAGTTTTCTTAAAAGGATCTGACTGAACAACTTTCCATGCCTTTCCCGCTAAAATGAAACGTTGGGAAAATCCGGCGCCTTCCAATTTTTTTTGAGAAGAGATTGTGGCATAATGAATCTGGCCGATTTCTTTTTTGCCATGAAGAACCTGATATGTTTTTCCAGCGTCAAAAACACTGACGAATTCACCAATACCTGACCCACTGAATAGATTGTTTCCAAGTGGGCCCATCCGGATTTCATCACCCCTTATGGAGATATAGCCATCTTTATTCAGAGATTGAAGCAGTACATTTAATTCCTGAAAACCGATACCCCTAAAACTGTAGGCGTTTTTAAGGATGGATAAATCACTGAAATGAATTAACCCTTGAGAAAGGAGCATGGAAATGATTTGATGGGCCAGAATCTGGGGGTAGAAGTCAATCATATCTATGGGTTCTACCGTATTATCAATCAATAACTGAATATTGGCAAACAAATGAAGATGCTCATTCAAGAGTTTTTTCTCATTCTCCAATTCTGTATTGACATAAATCAGTGATTTGGCAATACCAGTTTTCCTGCCGGCTCTTCCAATCCTTTGCATAAAAGAGGCAGCAGATCTGGGAACGGAATAAAAGAAAACATAAGCCACATCACCTATATCGATTCCCATTTCTAGAGTGGTTGTGGCAATCATTAACTTATAATCGGGGTTGTTTTTAAAGTTGTCTTCCATTTCTTCTCGAATATGTTTTCCCATGGAACCGTGATGTAACAGACATCGTATAGCTTTTCTGCTGAAAAAGTGATTGAGAATTTCCGCTTCCTGCTTACTGGAAGTGAAGATGATCCCCTTACCTTGAGTGGACAACATTCGATTTACATCGGATAGCAATTGTTCCAAAGATTTCTTTCTGATCATGAGCATTTTTTTTCCGCTTTTGGAATCGTCAACATGAACTGTCGACCTCTGACTTCCCCCTTGAATCCATTGTAAGACTTCATTAGGATTGCCAATAGTTGCACTCATGGCAATTTTTTGAAGATCATATTGACTGATGGCATTGAGTCTTTCTATCAGAGAAGCCAGTTGTGCTCCTCTGGGACCATTGATCAAGGCGTGCAGTTCATCAATCAGTATGAATCGCAGGTTTTTAAAGAAACGCAAATGATCAACTTTCCCGGAAATGAGCATTCCCTCAATAGATTCCGGTGTTGTGACGATGATGGAGGCCGATTGCAATGCCTCTTTCTTATCACCTGCTGATACATCGCCATGCCAACAGTATGTCGTAAGACCGGTTCTGGCGGTAAGTTTTTTTATTCTGGAATAAATATCATTTATGAGAGCCTTTAGAGGGGCACAGTACAACATAACCGGTGTCCGGGAATTAAAAAGTTGTTCATCTTCCATCAGCAAAGATAAGACCGGCAAAAGAGCGGCTTCTGTTTTTCCGGAAGCTGTACCGGCAGTTAACAAAGCGTTTTTGCCCTCTCTAATCTCATCATAAGCCTTGCTTTGTAACGTTCTTAATCCTCTCCATCCCATGTCCTTAAAAAGGGTTTTTGCAATGTGATGATCAACGGTTTGTTGTGTCATAATTAATCAACCTCCAAGGGTTCAAGGTAAACTGTAATCTCTCCAACTTCTCCAATAGGCGTTTCCGGAGCGGGTTGCTGCTCAACAACCAGACCTTCTCCGATGATTGTTAAACGTTCAGGGTTTATCGACAACGTATCAAGCACATCATAAACGTCTTTTCTGGAAAAATTGGTTAAATCAGGGAATTTCCATGGCTGCACTAATATGTTCTCTGTGTTTTTTGCTGCGGGTCTGGTGATGATGTTGATAATTTTCTCGACCACCTGTTTAAATGCCGGCGCAGCAACATCGCCTCCATAATAAACCTCTCCTTTGGGTTCATCCAGAGAAATCAGCATGGTGTAAACTGGATTATCTGCCGGAAAAAATCCAACAAAACTCGAAACGTAAAGCTCATCGGAGTAACCGATACCGGGGATGGCTTTTTGGGCGGTCCCTGTTTTGGCAGCAATAGGCAGGCCTTTTATCCTTGCCAGCTGACCTGATCCGGATTCAACCGTTTCGATCATCATATCAGTGATCATTTTGGCTACATCCTCCTGATACACGCGGTGACGATGTTCATCGTTTTGCCGGTCTTTTAATATGGTAGGTGCGATATAGACACCTTCATTCGCAATAGTGTTGATTGCAGCGGTCAATTGGAGGGCAGTTACAGCGATTCCTTGGCCGATTGACATCTGGATACCTGTTAGCATGTTCCAAGTGCTTGGTTCATGGACGATACCGCTAACTTCTCCCGGCATTTCTATTCCGGATTTTTGTCCAAAGCCAAGCTCCATAAACTCATCGTAAAAGGCCCAATTTCCCATTTCATCAAGGAATTTTAGTGCGATTTCGATCGTTGCCACGTTACATGAATTCGCCAAAGCCTCTTTCGTGTTAATTTCACCATGTGTATGTGTGTCTTTTATAATGGTTGGTAAAGAAGGATAGGGTTTGATTTTGCCTTTGCAATCAAATGTGTCATCCTGGGAAAGTAAGTTATATTTTAGAGCAGAGGCAAATGCAAAAGGCTTCATGGCGGAACCCGCTTCAAAGATACTCATAATTGGTGCTTCCCAACCCAGTGTGCTGTACATGGCTGCTATTTTTCCCGTTCTGGTTTCCATAATGATTCCTTGGGCTGACTCTGCGTTAAACTCTTTTATTGCGCCTTCCAACGCTTCTTGCAGGATATCCTGAAGTCGCAGATCAATTGAAAGTTGTATCGGCTTTCCGTCTTCCGGTTCTTTAATGCCTGTAATGTCCCCTAATCGGTTGTAACGATCAAATTTTTCATAACTGATTTCACCGGCACTGATGGGTGAAAGCCTCTGATCAAACTGTTTTTCAATACCGTTGATACCACTTCCGAATGAATCCGTTCGTCCTATGATTTGCCTCATATTGGGATATAAAATACTCCGATTACTAACCGTATCAATGGATACAAAAATTGACAAAGGCTTATTGATTTGTAACGGTTCAATTTCGCTGGTTCCTAATCGGATGATACCCGATGCAGTGAGTTTGTTTTTCATCTCGTCAACAGGTATGCCAAAAATATCCTCAATTTGTTTCAGAACGGTTTCCTCACTTGTTCTGCCAATTTCAAGGACTCTTTTGAAATAAGGTATGTCAAAGTAATAATATATTTTTTGATGATTATTCACTAAAGGGATTCCGTTGGAATCGTAGATAATGCCTCTGGAGGGATAAATAGAAAATTTTCTTTCAGATAGGGATTGTGTATCTCCTCCTATAGAAGAAAGATACAATCCCCTCGCCAAAAGAATTATAAAGAAAATTAAGAAAATAAAAGTAAGGAAATGTACGCGCTTTTCATTCACTTTTCAGCTTTTTTCTGATTCAAAATAATTTTGTCGCTGAAGGCGGCGATTTTTTCGTTGTAATCACAGATTTGTGCGTTAATTCTGTGCAGATCAAGCTGCATGTTGGATGTTTCAGCCTTCAGTCTTGAAGTTTCCATTCCTACTAAGAAGGGTACTAAAAATGCTCCCAATAAAACCAACGTTATGATAACTACTTTAGCTGCAGCCCCAAAAAGAGCCAAAACATGATCCAAAGAAACATGTTTTTGACTAACTTGCTCATTTGTTCTAATGACTACCCCTGAGCTATCATAATCATCGGATTGCCTCAGATAAGACATACAATCCCCCCAATATGATCTGTTTCCCCAAAAAGAAAAAATAAAAAATTAAATAAATTCTGCTACACGCATTTTCGTACTTCTGGAACGCCTGTTGAACTTCACTTCCTCAGGAGATGGAATTAAAGGCTTTTTCGTAACAACGCTTAAAATGCCCTCTCTATCTTTTTCTCTGAAAAAAAACTTAACAATTCTGTCCTCAAGTGAGTGAAATGACAACACTATTATTCTACCATTATGATTTAGAATATTCAAGGATTTGTTTAATCCGTCTTCAAGCTCGTCTAATTCACGATTTACAAAAATGCGAATCGCTTGGAAAGTTCTTGTTGCAAAATGTTTACGCATTTTACTTCTAACTTTGACCGGAATGCCTTCTTTCACAGCCTGCACTAAATCTTCAGTTGTCTTAAGAGGCCTGTTTGCGCAGATCCTTCTGGCAATGGAACGGGCGAATTTTTCTTCTCCGTATTGCCGAATGATTTCTTCTAACTTCTTTTCTTCAATCTTGTTGAGTATTTCTTTTGCGCTTTTTCCACTGTGGACATCCATTCTCATATCCAGAGGGCCTTCTTTTTGAAAACTGAAACCCCGTTCTTCATAATCCAATTGATAGGAGGACACGCCCAAATCAAAGAGAATCCCATCGACTTTTTTAATACCCAAACCTTTCAAAACGATATCCATATCGGTATAATTGGCTCTAAATAATTTTAATCTGTCAGCATATACCTTCAACCGGTCTTCGCCCCATTTCAGAATCTGCAAATCTTTATCGATTCCTATAACGGTTGCCTGGGGGAAATTTTCCAGTATTTGCAAAGAATGACCTCCCTCGCCAAAGGTGGCATCCAAGTAAATTCCCTGGGGATTTTGTACCAGAAATGAATTAACTTCCGAAGGCATGACACTAATATGATACTTAGCTTGAGTAGACAGCGCAATCTCCCTTTCGTTTTTATTTGTTGAAACTTTTTTAGGGTTTATTATACCACGGATTAAAAAATAGATATGTTAAAAATAGCGTAGAAGAAACCTTTGAGGTAAAAAAAATGGCAGACCGCAGTCCGCCGATTTTTTGGGGTTTATTACATAAGGGGTAATAAGTTCTATTTTTATCTAAAGCTCTTTTTATTTTCCAAAGGTTGGCAACATCATAGGATCGAATTTCTCAATCCCCAAACGAAGCCTTAACACTTGATTGTATCTTTCAGCGGCATAATAAGCATCTACAAACTCCAGTAATGTGAACAGGGCAAAGCCCCCCATCCCAACGGTTCCCAGCATGGTTCCTGAAGATTGTTGTGATTTTGCATTGTTGATTTCATCATCTGTCGAACCCTCATCGTTGATGATTGACTGTGCAGCCGCCGCCTGAGACAGTCCAAAGATTCCCACACCGCCAAATGCTGCTCTCGCTCCCAGAAAAAGAAAACCTCTTTCCCATTCGCCAGTGTACAAATGTCCAGCACTGGGAATGATTAGAGAAAGTTCAGCTGCAATCCAGGGCTCTTTCTTTAAGTCCGAGTACATGAGCATCCTTTTTCTCATTTCAATATCCGGATCAGCGTACATGGTTGGCAGTTCGTTTGCTGCAACCGGTAAATCCATAATGGGGCCTGAAGGAAATTGTGTTGATATGCCCGACGGTTGATAGCCGTTTGTGGTATTAAGCAGTGAAGGATTTTGCGGAACTCCCGTCATAATCTCGTCAGCGGTGGGTGAATCCAGTGGTTCAACATTAACGATCATATCCTTATCAACGTTAATAAATTGCCCGTTGTTCAAGAGAATATCAACGGTTTTCTCGTTGTAGTTTACGATTTTTCCCGTTAGTTTGGTACCGTCAGACAAATAGATGTTATCCGCGTACATGAAAGTGGCCAAAAAAATGAATGTCATGAAGAGCAGAATGATTTTTTTCATAAAAGTACCCCCAGATTTGTCTTTTTCACTCTACTCTTCTACATCATTAACTTCTTTTCCTTATTTTTTGATTGGGTAAAAGATGCATTTGATTTCTTTTTCTACTTCAAGGATGGCAAAGCTCCCACCTTTTCGACAAGTTCCCGGGTTGATGAACCGCGTTTTGCCAATGTGATTGTCGCTCTGATTGTGAGAATGGCCGTATAGACAGAGGTTTGGCTTCGGAGAGGGGAGTGTTTTGTAAATCCGTTGTTCAATTTCATTGGGGCTACCCCAGCCGTGAACCATGTATACCGAATAACCTTGAATGTCCAATGTTCGGTGTATAGGGAGATAATCCCTCAAATCGTATGTATCCATATTGCCTAAAACACCATAAAACGGTTGTGAGTATCCCTTCAGAAAATGAATCGTCTCCTCCGTTGTAAAGTCACCCAATCCCAATATCATATCTGCAGTATTAATAGCTTTTACAACATCTTCCGGTAAAGATGACTGGGCAGAGGGGATGTGTGTGTCAGAAAGAACGATGATCTTCATAAGCACCTCCAAATAAAAAAAGACGGGAATCAAATTCCCGCCAATTCGCTGAATTGCTACTACGATGAGATTCTATCAATTTTTGGCAAAGAAAGAAAGAAAAACTGAATTTTGTCTCTAATGATCGTATTTGTTTGATTTTCGGGGTGGTCATTGAAAAAAATCGACAGAAAAACCCTCGGTTTTTATGAGCTTCCGATGGGACAGGGCCGCTGATACGTACAAGGAATTTGTATAACAAATTCCTAATCATCGTACCTGTCCCATCTTACTCTCTTACATGTGAATCAGTTATAATAGCTCAAAAGAAAAGAGGAGTGTGTCGATGAACAAAACGCGTCAACTGATTATGACAGCCTTAATGACCTCCATAACCGCTGTAGGAGCTCAGATTGTGATACCCATAGGTACAGTGCCGGTTACATTGCAGACATTTGCCGTCTTTCTTTCGGGGATGGTTTTGGGGTCTGTTTGGGGGGCAATTTCTCAGGTTGCTTATTTGTTGTTGGGGTTGTTTGGTCTGCCGGTGTTTGCCATGTTTACTTCAGGAATTGGGATATTGGCTGGGCCTACCGGAGGCTTTTTGCTGGCATTTCCTCTTGTGGCATTTTTATCGGGAATTGACCGAGGACAATCGAAGTATATTTTTAGGATTTGTGCGCTTTTGATGCTCTACACCTTTGGTTGGATCAGACTTTCCTTTTTTACTGGGGATTTGTTAACGGCTTTTTTCGTAGGTGTTCTGCCTTTTATCGGATTTGATCTGTTAAAAATGTGGGGAGCAGGACTGGTGTATAAGCAGTTGAAATATCGGCTGTTGTTTTTGGATTAATTATCCCAGGATTTTAGGGTTACATCAGCTGCTTTAAAGGATAATTGAAGGCCATCTTCCGTAAAAATTTCAAGGGTTTCGCCTGGATAACCAATGACTCGACCGGAATAATGGTTGTTGTTCACCATATCCAAAACCTTGACATAGACACCGTTTTTAATCAATTGATTGTTTCTGTAATCTGCTTCCAATTCTTCTATTGAGAAATTTGACAATCTTTGTTCGATGTTTTCTAAAATATGGTAATAAAGTTGTTCTAAATCGATTTCTTTTGAGAGGATGGTTTGCAAATTGATGGCCTTTTGACTTAACTCATCTGGTAAAGGGTTGTTGATGTTGATGCCTATGCCGATGATACAATTTATACCGGTGGATGAGAGAATGTTTTTTTGTAAGCATCCTGAGATTTTCCTGGAATTGTAATAGATATCGTTGGGCCATTTGAGGAGGAA
>CAYOFT010000025.1:0-18959 GCA_964403295.1 uncultured Thermotogaceae bacterium
TCCCTGTTAGAACATCTTTAAAGAAAAAATCCGGACACAGTTCATCCCCTGTTTTGCCACTAATCCATGCATAATAAGCTCCTTTAAAGCCTAAGGCTCTTGCCTTTCTTCTGGCACCATCCAGAGTATCATATCTATATTTTAGTATGTTTTTTGCCGTTTGAGCATCGGTGTATAAATACATAGGTAGATTAAATATTTCCTGATCCCAAAAAGCAGCTCCTTGATACGCTTGACAGGAGAGTCCCCTTGCACCTATCGGAAGACTGGCATGAGTAGGAGTGGCAATGACACTGTGATAGGTATTAAATCTAACTGCTGTTTCATCCAGTAAATTTCCTTTGATTTTGATATCATATTTCTGCCATTTTTCTGTCCATATTTGTTCATTCGATTGTTTGAGTGTTTCAAAATCAATTGATGAAACATCATCTAAAGCTTTCCTTAAGGGATCATCGCAATCATTAGAATGATAAACACTCATGAATTTATATATCACGGCTTTTTGATTTTTTTTAAGTTTACATTCCATTTCCCTGTATATACCTGAAGTTTTCTGGATTATTTTTGTTTCTAAAACATCCAATCCAACTAGATCAACATGACTTGAAACTGTAATAAGCTGCTTTTTTTCAGAAGTTTCAGTTGTTAAAAATAACTGTTCTCCGGATTTACCAAATTGATAATTCTTGAGGTGATTTCCATTTAGATTCCAAACATCTCCATCGATTCCTTCCAAAATGATGATGGTTGAATCTTGGTTCAAAGTAAATTCGATTTTTAAGGGTATGATATGGTAATCCTTAAGACTTGCGAATTTCTCCTCATGATAAATTACATTGACACCTGTATCCTCTATAGATTTTGTGTAATCAACAGAAGTCAAACCATTTCTTAGATTCAATTTTCTTCTAAAGTTTTCGATTTTATTTCTTTTTACAGAAAGCGGAACGCCTTCGATAAATATTTGCGTATAAAGCCCATTTGGGACATTGCATAATTCTTCCCACTTGCCGTCAGCCTTATCCCATGTGTCTGTAACAAAGCAGCCGACATAGTCTTCTTTTTTATCCTCAGCAAGTGTCCCTCTATAACCCAAATAACCGTTTCCGGTCATAAAGTTGCTGCCCGAATTAATCGCCTGGGATTGCGTATATTGTGTTTCAATCAGTTCCCATCCGGTTTCAGTTATTAAATTATTTTTGATCTTTTCCATAAAAATTCTCCTAACGGTTTAATGAAAGGACATCCTCCAATTGAATTTCTTCTGTCCTGTCGTATCTTAAATGGGCTTTACCAACCCTTTCTTCAGGACCAATTCCTACACTGAAAAAACCACCTGTTAATGCAGCCTCAATTCCTGCTTGGGCATCTTCAAAAACGACTGATCTGGAGGGATTCACATTTAATCTTTCTGCTGCAAAAAGAAATAAGTCAGGAGCTGGTTTTGTATTCTTTACGCTGTACCCATCCGCAATAATTTCAAATAATGTTTTGGCATTGAGATTTCGAATAACTTTTTCCGCATTTTTACTAGCAGAAGCAATTGCTGTTTTGAGGCCCTTTTCTCTAATTCTAAGTATAAAACTCTTTATCCCAGGAAGATAATCATTTTCGGTGATTGATTCCAAGGATTGTTGGTAATAATAGTTTTTTTTCTTCATTAATTCTTCTATCATTTCTTCTGACAGCTCTTTTTGATTATACTGAAGAATAATATTCAACGATTGTCTTCTGGAGACCCCTCTGAGTTGCTCGTTGATTTTCCGATTGAAATTTAAACCGGCTTCATCGGCCATTTTTTTCCATCCCTGATAATGATATTCCGCAGTGTCGGTAATAACACCGTCTAAATCAAATATACAGGCTTCTATCAACTTTAACACCCCTCACCTTTTATACAATTATTATTTAAGAATACGTACTTCATTAGGCTTGATCACTGAATCAACCATTTGAATCTTTTTATTGGTTAATAGGATTTCCTTGAATTCATGTACTAAAGAACTGCTTATATCAACAGTTTTTTCAGAAAAATTCAAAATGACAAATATTTTTTTATTCCCAAAAGATCTTATGTATGCCAGAACGTCAGGGTCAATATCTACAAATTGAATCGTTCCGTATTTGATGATATCGGATGTTTTTCTTAAAGTAATCAATCTTTTATAGAAATTTAGTAAAGAATTTTGATCCGACATTTGCGCTTTCACATTTAATCCATTATAATCGTCAGTTACTGGGAGCCAAGGTTCAACCTTACTGAAAGAAGAAAACACACCATCATCCCACTGCATAGGGGTTCTTGCTGAATCTCTTCCCTTATAATCAGGCCATAAATTTATCCCAGCAGGATCTACTATTTTCTCAAATGGAATTTGTGCATCATTCATTCCAATCTCTTCACCGTAATAAATAAACGCGGTTCCTTTCATAGTTAACAACATGGAAGCTAAAATCTCCAATTTTTCTTTTTTATCCAGTAGTCCTTTAAAACGGTCCGTAAAACGTTTTGAATCATGATTGCCTAATACATAACTTGGCCATGCGATGGATTGGAAAAGATTTTCAGTATCCTGAATGAGTTTTCGATATATTGAGGGGGAATAAGTGTTAATTTCTTTAAATTCAAAGTTAAATGCTAGGTCCAATCTTCCGGGCATGGTGTAAAGAAAATATCCTGGCAGTCCCATAGGAGAACCTACCTCGCCGATAGTGACTCTATCTTGGTATTGATTCACGAGATCGCTAATTTTTTCGATTGCTAATAAAGTTTCAGGCCTATCGTTTTCAAAAACTCTGTAATAATTTTCATAATCAACCATTGATTGTCGCCCTTCAACTTTTGGGTCATCCCTTAATCTTTCATCTTTGTAGAACATGTTGACTACATCAAAACGAAAACCGTCTACCCCCATATCCAGCCAAAATTTAATGGAATCCATAACAGCATCGACAACTTCAGGATTCCTCCAATTCAAATCAGGTTGCTCTTTTACAAACAAATGGAGATAATACTGTTTTCTTGTTTCGCACCAATCCCAAGCGGATCCACCAAAATAAGATAGCCAATTGTTAGGTGGTTTCCCTTTTTCTCCGTCAACCCATAAATACCAATCTGATTTCGGATTGTCCTTCGAGGACATAGACTCAAGAAACCAGGGATGTTGATCCGAGGTGTGATTGTACACTTGATCAAGAATTACTTTAATATTTCTTTGATGTGATTCCTGAAGCAATGTTTTAAAATCTTCCAAGGTACCAAACATCGGATCAATATCTCGATAATCACTGATATCGTATCCAAAATCCTTCATTGGTGATTTGAATATGGGCGATAGCCAAATTGCATCTACACCAAGCCATTGAAGATAATCTAGTCTTGAAATAATGCCTTTTAAATCACCAATTCCGTCATCATTGGAATCTTGAAAACTCCTTGGGTAAATTTGATAGATAACAGACCCTTTCCACCATTCTTTTTTCATTTTGGCCTCCTAAAAAAAATACCCCCCCAAAAGAAGGGGGGGCACAGTAATTAAACTTATTCAAATACTGGTTCGAAACCTGTAACTTCAGCAATATCTAATGCCAATTCCTCAAGAGTTCCCATGGCGTCATTTGATTCACCACTGATGATTTCATGAACAGCCTTGAAGAAAAGTGTTGAAACTTCGTTGTAATTTGGAGCTGAAGCAGTTGATGGTCTCGCAACTGCATTTGTGAATACATCGTAAAGTGAACCAAAGAAAGGTACTGCTTCAAGTACTTCAGGATCCTGGTAAAGTGTTTTGATTGTTGGGTTATAAGATTCCATGGCTCTTGCCTTCTGATGGTCATAATTGGCAAAGAAGAATGCAACTTGTGCTGCCAGTGCAGGATCTTTACTGTACTTACTTACAGCCAACTGCCAACCACCAAGTGTTGCAGCGCTTTCTCCTTTTCCATGAGGCAAAACGGATACATCGAATTTACCTTTGATGGCACTGTCATCTGCATTACCAAGGGCATATGCATAGGGCCAGTTTCTCATGAATAGTGCATTTCCGGCCTGCCATACTTTTCTTGCGCCTTCTTCATCCATTGCTAGAACGCCTTCAGGTGAAATATCGCCAATCCAGCTTGCTACCTGTTCCAGCATCTCAGCTGCATTTTGATTGGCAATGGTAATTTCCTGGTCTCTGTTTACAATCGTTCCACCATCGTTGGAAGCAATCCATTCCAACGCATCACAAGTAAGACCTTCGTAAGCATTTCCCTGGAATACAAAACCCCAGAAATCAGGATTGTTCTTCTTTTCACCAGCCATAACTACATGAGCCATTTCTTCAAGCTCGTTCCATGTTTCAGGAGGACCATCAAAACCGTATTTCTCAAGCAAATCTGCTCTGTAATAAAGAACACCCGCATCTGTAAACCATGGAATACCAATTAATTTTCCATCAACGGTGTTGTTTTCTACTATTGCTGAGAAGTGGTTAGGAGCATAATCATGTGCGCCATATGCATAAAGATCTACAAAGTGTTGCGCAAGATCTCCTGGCCAAATGACATCGATCTGATAAACATCCACTCTGTCACTTTTTGCTTCAAAGAATTGGAGATAGAGTCCAAGTCTGTCCTGAACCATGTCTGGTGTATCCAAAACATTAACCTTTACTCCAGGAAACAAAGCTTCAAATTCTGCAGCTGCCTGTCTGGCAAGTTCCAACTCAATTCCTACTGCTCCAGCAGCTACTGTTATTGTCTTTTCTGCAAACAGTGCCACTGAAAACAATGCAACCAATAAAACTGTCAACAATACTTTTTTCATAATTCAACCTCCTTGAATTTTCGGGTTCTACCCGTTCTTTTATCCTTTAACTGCGCCAGCAGTTAATCCTGCTACAATCTTTTTCTGGAAGATTAATACCAAAACGACAACTGGTATTGTGACTAATACCGCTCCGGCCATGATTTCACCAAATGGCTCCTGTCTGGCAATCTTTCCTGTAAACAATGAAATGGCAACCGGTATCGTTCTAGCCTGTGTTTCAATACTGGTAAAGGTTAATGCAAACAAATACTCATTCCAAGCTGCGATGAAAGCCAATAGACCCGTTGTAACCATCGCAGGTGCCGTTAGTGGAAGCAAAATATGATAAAACGTTTGAAAAGCCGTAGCACCATCAACTTGTGCGGACTGCATGATTTCTACCGGTAATTCTTTGAAAAATGCAGTCAAAACCCAAGTTGTAAATGGTAAGGTAAAGATCATATACGATAAAATCATACTCAACATTGCGGATAAACCTAATGTATTAATAACCGCATATAACCCCGCTAAAACTGTTACCTGAGGGAACATGGTCATGGATAAGACTAAATACAAGAATAATTTTTTACCCTTGAAACGTAGTTTACCCAATGCAAATGCTGAAAACGATCCGATGACCAAAGCAATTATTGTTGTTACACCACCTACAATGGTACTATTTAATATCGCTCTCAAGAATGTAGGATTTGTGAATACTGATTTGTAGTTTTCAAACGTGGGTGCAAAATTCCCCTCTGTATCCCTTGGTATAAAGGTTGCAGGTGTCATCATTAATTGATTTTCTGTTTTGAAAGAAGAGTTAAGTGCCCAATAAAACGGGAAAATTAAATAAACAAAAACGAAGATGACAACAAACCAGAATAAGACCTTTTTAATTTTCTTTTTAGTTTGTCTTCTCATGTTTGATCAACTCCAAATGATCGGATATAAATGATAGAGAATATCATGATGATGACAAATATGATCATTCCAACTGCCGATGATAACCCCATTGCTCTATTCTGAATCAATTGGAAATAATTATAGGATGCCATTGAATACATCTTACTGGACATCAGCACCTGGAACACATCAAACACTCTCAATGCATCCAAAGTTCTGAATATCAAAGCAACTGCCAGAGAAGGCTTTAAAAGAGGTAAAGTTATTTGGAAAAATTGTCTGATCTTCCCAGCGCCATCCACCTCAGAAGCTTCATACAATTCTTTAGGGATCATCTGTAACCCGGCTAATAGAAGTAAAGCCATATAAGGAGCCGTTTTCCAAACATCAACCATAACCATAGTAGGCATCTGTAAGGCGGAATTGGTTAAAAATGACGCTTGTCCATCAGTTAATCCAAGCCTGAACATAATCATGTTGAAGAATCCGGCCGTTCCCGGTTGTAACATCCATTCCCAAATTCTTGCAGATACAACGGTGATAACTGCCCAGGGTATTAGCATCGTGGTTCGCATCAGGCCTTTTGCTTTGAAATTACTGTTAACCACTAATGCTAGAAATAAGCCGATAATTGTTTCCAACAAGACCGAAAAGACCGTAAACACCAACGTATTACCAACAGCCCCTAAGAATTCAGGGTCACGAGCACCTACTACAATTCTTTTTCCAAACCAGTTAAACTGAAACAATTCCTTGTACCGATTTGGCGTTCTGGGTAACACCATAATGGCTCTTTCATACTCGATTTGACCGGTTTCTTCATCTTTGATTATTTCACCGGTTTCCTTGTCTGTTTTTGGTTCCAACTCTTTAAACGTCACACCGAGAAGCTGAGCGTAATTGTCAAATCCAACGAACTTTGTCTCTTGATCACTGGCAAATACCCTGTTTGTAAAGCTTGTGACAATGACTTGACCCAGTGGGTAAATGGCCACAAGCGCTAGTACGACCAAAGTCGGTATAAGGAGTTTATATGCCAAAGACTGTTCTTGTTTCAGGATATTTCCCGTTGGAGTTTTTCCCATAAACTAACCTCCTTTTATGTAGTATTTCTCTTTATTAGCAATGGTGGGAATTCAATTTGTCGTAAAGGTGCATCCGGGTTTTTTATTCTTTCCATCAAAAGTTTTGCTCCGACTTTACCAAATTCCTCAATGGGTTGTTCAATGGTTGTTAAACCAGCCTTTTCGGTCCAAGTCTGATTATCATAACCAATTAAAAAGAAATCTTTTCCAGGAACTAAACCAATAGTGGAAGCGACTTGCATAACGAGAAGAGCGAAGTTATCCGTCATGGCAAATATCCCTGGTCTTTTTGTTTCTGTCAGCATTCGTTTGATCATTTCATTGCTTGGTCCAAGACTATAATCCGCATAAATAATCTGATCTTTAGTAAAAATTTTCCCTTTGCTTTTTAATGCATTTTTGAAACCCGTCACTCTTTCTTTCATATGCTCGTTTTTAATATAAGGATTTGCTGCTGAAGAATAAATGGCATAAAATTTTGTAATGTCTCTTTCTAAAAGATGGTTTGCAGCAATCCTCCCACCCTTTAAATTATTCAAATAGACACAACTATAGTTTTCTCTAAACTCTTCAATGAGAACGACAGGTACTTTTACACGAATACCGTCATCAAATATGTTTGGTGTGATAGTCATAATAACAACGCCTTCTACTTCCTGTGCAAACGATGGGTTGTTAATTAAGGCATCGTAACGTTTTTTGGAGATCAAGGGATAAATAATGCTCTGATAATCTTCTTTATCTATTTCATGATCAAAGCTTTCCAATAAACGCCAGTGAAACTCTGATTTAACCTCAGGCATTAAGGCTAATATCCGTTTTGATTTACCTCCGGCAAGTGTTCTGGCAAACATATTAGGTTTATAACCCAATTTTTTGATAGTCTCCTGTATTTTTTTACGCGTGTCTTCTTTAACAGATCCAGAATTCAAAACTCTGGAAACAGTTCCAACTCCAACACCTGCTTCTCTCGCAACATCGCGTATAGTAACAGTTTTGTTCTTCATTTTCACACCGCACTTATTAATTGTCTTGGAAACGTTTCCATTATATCAAAAAAAACCCTTTAGTAAAAATCTTTTTTACTCTAAATAGTTGGGATTATATCTCATATAACCTGATTAAATAAAATATCTTCTTAATTTCTTTAAAATACTACATATTTTATTAATTATCATACTAAAGATGTAAAAAAAGAACCTATATATTTTTATAAAACAGGCAGTTGTTTTCTCTGAAACCATCATCCCCATTCTCTTGAGACTTTTTTACCCTTTTTCTCGGCTGGAATGACCATGTGAAAAAAATAATTTATGCTATAATTATTCATATAAGGAGGAAGTATGGAAAAAGGAAATATTTCCAGGAAAAGCAACCGCAAACGTTTTTTTCAAATAATAGAGGTCTTTTCCAAATACGGATTTGGCTATCTTTTCCGAAAATTCCGTTTGAAAAAACATCCTGTTGATAGAGGGATTCGTATAAGACATGCTTTAGAGGAACTTGGCACAACGTTCATAAAACTTGGGCAAATGCTTTCCACCAGATATGATCTTTTGCCAATTGATATCATTAATGAACTGAGGAGATTACAGGATGATGTTCCTCCTATAAAATACAGCGATTTTATGAAACAACTTAAAAGATCTATTCCTGAATGGGAAGACCATTTTTTATATATACAGGAAAAACCATTGGCTGCGGCATCAATCGCTCAAGTACATCGAGCATTGTTACTAGATGGAACCGAAGTAGTTATAAAGATCAGGAGACCGGGAATACAAGAACTAGTTAAAACTGATATAGAAGTCTTAAGAAGTTTGGCAAACTTTGTAAAAAGATTCCCGGTATTTAGAGATTTTGATCTTGAAAACCTAGTAAGCGAATTTGGACTTGCCATCAACAGAGAAATGAATTTATATTGCGAAGCTGAAGCCTTGGAAAGGTTTAATCATTCATTTCGAATGAATGATGTCATTTTTGCCCCCAAGCCTTATTTTAAATTAAGCTCGGAAAGGGTATTGGTAATGGATTACATACCGGGAATTCGATTTTCAGAATTACTGGACATGGATGAAGCAAATATCCCTATAAAAATCGACAAGTCCTTATTAGTTGAAGCAGGTGCAGATTGTATGTTCCAACAGGTATTTATGATCGGTTTTCTTCACAATGACCCGCATCCCGGTAATTTGATTGCTACTAAAAATAACCGATTGTACTTTATCGATTTTGGCCAGGTCAGTGTTGTTGATAAATATACCAGAAGGTTTTTGTTGGAAATGGTTTTAGCATTAACAAGGAGAGACGCTGAATTTTTAACATTGATTATTACAGAACATTTTTCAATGGATGATTCGGATAGTTTTTCAGAAGATGTGAAGATCATGTTTTCTAAATATTATGGAAAACCTTTAGCTGAATTCAGCATGTCAGAGATGATCATGGAGACATTCAAATTAATCCGGTCTTACAAGATTCATGTGCCCGGTCAATTACTGCTAATGGGGAAAGTAATTCTGATGATAGAGGGTATCGCACGAAAATTGGACCCCTCTTTCAATGCCATCCGTTTTACGGAAGACTATTTACGCACAAAATGGTTAAGTCTTTACTCTGACCGGATGGATGCACTGGAAGATGAATTTCTTTGGAATTTCTTAATGTCACCAAGAAAAATCAAAAACATTCAAAAAATTTTCGATACGGGAAAGATCAAACTGGACATCGAATCAACACGAATAGAAAGAATTCTTCACGGCTTAAAAAACGGACTAAACAGCCTGGCTATTTCAATCATTATTGCGGCATTGTTGATCAGCATTAAAAATTTCGATAATCAATTTCTGGCTTATTCAGGAGTATTTATTTTAGGAGTTTTTGTTATTTATGAATTCTTAACGGAAGGAAGGAGGAAGTAAAATGTCAATATTTGATGATGTATTTTTTATGGGAGTTGGAGCGGTCTCTGAAATGAAAAAAAGAACAGAGGAATTAGTTAAAAAGGGTAAAATCACTCAAGAAGAAGCACAAAGAATGTTCGAGGATTTAAGAGAAGGGGAACAACTTAAAGAACAACTAAGCCCTTTGTCACTCAGTCTTGGTTTTTCAATGTACATGAAAAAAAGATTTAATGAACTACTTGAAGATCTGAAACAAAGTGGAAAAATTAGTACAGAAGAAGCCAAAAAATACTATGAAAAATACATACCTGAAGACCTTCAGAAGAAGTTCAATGAAGTAAAAAAAGATGTATCCATTGATGAGGAGTATGTAAAAAAAGAAGATTTCAATAAAATTCTAGAAAAGCTTGAAAAAATCGAATCAAAATTAGCACAGGAAGAAGCGTAATCAAATCAAATAATAAGGGGCAGATACAGGCCAGATGTCTGATTTTTTAATATTAACAGTTACTGTCTTAACATTACTACTAATAATTATTTTTAGTTTGATTTTTCTCAAAAAAGGAAAGAAAAAAAATACAGAAATGGAGATTGATTTATCTGCATTTGAAGATAGGGTGCTGGAATTAATCGGCAAGTTTCAACATATTTCAGCAACGAGACTTACAGCAATGGAAAACAAAATTGAAGAAATGAATAAAGTTTTAAGAGAAGCGAATGAGATGTACTTTAGATTGTCAGCCATTTTGTCGGATACAACGAAAACATTAAGTGAAATCGAAGGTAAAAAAGGGGAGCTACAATTAAAAACCAATCAAAAAATGTTATATGAACCAATCAAAATGGATAACAAATCTACTGATGTCGAAAGTAAAAAAAATGAAAGCAAAATTATTGATGACAAACATAGCGAAAAAAAAGAAGAGGACCACTTCACTTTTGAAGAAGAATTTATTAATCCACCCGATTTAAAGAGCAGTTCTCTGGAACATAAAATAATGAATATGTCTTCTGAGGGAATGGAAGCTGAAGAGATTGCCAAAAAACTGGGAATCGGAAAAGGTGAAGTGGAACTTGTTTTAGGCTTATTCAAGAGAAAATACAGTTGAGAGGTGTGTTTTGCGAAGCATTTTAAGAGAAAAGTCTCAGGATTATTTTAGCATTTTACAGCATGACAGTTCAGAATGGATGTGTTTTTGGAAAAGGTATTGCTTAGAAAACAAAGAGTTTATGAGTGGTTATCTTAAGACGCTTGAATTGGATGATAATAATGTAAAGAAGATTTTCGAAAATACTGGAAGACCATTTTTAGATAAGATCAAACAGAAAAATGATGAAATTAAACATTTAAAACAAAAGTCCGCAAAAGCTTTAAATAAATTTAGTAAAGAGTTGGAATTAACTAAGGAAGACTTTGTCATTTATCTTATCGGTGCTTTGGGTATAAAAGAAGTTGTTACCTTTGAAACAAAAGAACGATTAATCGTTTTAATAGACATTGTTTCTCTTTGTCAGAATAACAAAATCGAACAACTGGAAGAAATTGTGCTTTTTTCTGCAAAGGAAGCCAGAAAAACTTTAAATCAAAAACAGGAGGTTTCTTAAAATGGCAATAAAGCGAATTGCAGTTTTAACAAGTGGAGGAGATTCTCCCGGAATGAATGCAGCCGTTAGGGCAATAGTCAGATATGGAATCAAAAGCAATTTGGAAGTATATGGAATATTCCGGGGTTACGCCGGTCTGCTTGATGAAGACATTCATAAGTTAGATTATAGAGATGTATCAGGTATTATGGAAAAAGGTGGAACATTTCTAAGGACAGCTAGATGTCCTGAATTTAAAGTAGCGGACGTTAGGGATGAAGCAGCACAAATCTTAAAAAAACATGAAATTGAAGCCCTTGTTGTTATTGGTGGAGATGGGAGTTTACATGGAGCTGCTTTTCTGGATGCAGACCATGGTATCCCTACAATTGGTATTCCTGGTAGTATTGACAATGATATTTATGGAACAGATATGTGTATTGGTGTTGATACCTGTTTAAACACAACCATGGATGCTGTGCAAAAACTTAAAGACACTGCCACATCTCACGAAAGAGCCTTTATTGTTGAAGTAATGGGAAGAGAAAATGGCTATATCGCACTTATGTCAGCTATTATTACAGGCTCAGAAGCTGCCATTATACCTGAGGTTCCAGTTGACTATGACAAACTTTCTGACAGATTACTTGAGGAGAGAAAAAGAGGAAAGATTAACAGTATCATCATCGTTGCAGAAGGTGCAGCAAGCGCTTATACTGTTTCAAGACATTTAGAACACAAAATAGGTTATGAGACCAGAATAACAATTCTAGGTCATGTACAGCGAGGTGGAAGTCCGTCGGCCTTTGATCGTATACTGTCAACCAGGATGGGATTGCATGCCATTCAAGCAATTTTAGATGGCGATTTTGGAAAAATGATTGGATTACAAGCAAATACAATGGCAAGGGTTCCATATGAAGAGCTTTTAGGAAAGAAAAAACCAATTAACATGGATCTGTACAAATTATCGTATATCTTATCTTAAAATATGGTGGTGAGCCATAAATGCGAAGAACGAAAATTGTAGCTACACTTGGTCCTGCATCAAGAGAAGAAGCAATGCTCAGGGAATTGATAAATGCCGGAGTAAACGTGTTTCGATTAAATACATCTCATGAAACCCCTGAAGATCACCTGAAAATTATTGCTCGAATAAAAAAGCTTAGAGAGGAATTACAAATCCCTTTGGGAATATTATTGGATCTGGAAGGTCCCAAGATCAGAACTGGAAAATTTAACAAACCTGAAGTTGAACTTGAGGAAGGGCAAGAATTCATTTTATACTCTCAAGAAATTGTCGGAGATAATGAAAAGTGTTCAATCAGCTATAGTAATCTTTCAAAAGATGTAAGACAAGGAGATTTGATTCTGCTTTATGATGGGTTGATCGCTTTAAAGGTTATTGAGCGAGAAGAAAATATGATCAAAACTCGGGTTCTAAATTCAGGTACAATATCAAATAATAAGGGCATCAACGTTCCGGGCGTTAATATTGGTCTCCCCCCCTTGACTGATAAAGACAAAGAATATTTACGTCTCGGATCGAGAGAACATGTTGATTACTTTGCCCAATCATTTGTTAGAACCCCGGATGATTTAGACGTCTGTCGAGATATTCAAAGAAAATATAAAGCCAATATTCCAATCATTGCAAAAATTGAAACAAAACAAGCAATGCAACATTTGAGAAGTATCATCTATAAAGCTGATGGTGTAATGGTAGCCAGAGGCGATTTGGGTGTGGAGATTCCGACTGAGGAAGTTCCAGTTGCTCAAAAATTGATTATAAAAATGGCCAATGAGCAAAGTAAACCTGTTATAACCGCTACACAAATGCTGGAATCCATGGTTGAAAATCCAAGACCTACCAGAGCTGAAGCTACGGACATTGCTAACGCCATTATTGATGGCACAGATGCCGTCATGTTATCTGGAGAAACGACAATCGGCAAATATCCTGTAAAAGCCGTAAGGGTCATGAACCGTATTGCACAAAAAACCGAGGAAGAGTTATTTGAATTGATTTATAATAAAGGGACCGAGGAATATATCAAAGATGAACACATCACGTCAGATGAAGGTGCCATAGCCAAATCATGTAAAGCAATATGCAGACAGTTGGGAATAAATATCATTGTTACCTCCACTGTTACCGGGTTGACTGCTCGAGTTGTATCTAGTTTTAAACCTGATGCAAACCTTATTGGAATTACTCCAAGCATAGAGACTTATTATAACCTTTCTTTGGTGGGAAGTGTCACCCCTGTACTTATTCCGGAAACTGAGAATACCGATGAAATGATCGATAAAGGTGTTTCAAAGTTATTGGAAATTGGTCTAGTCAAAAAGAGGGAAAAGATTTTAATCACAGCGGGTATCCCCTGGGGTAAAGCAGGAACAACCAATATGATAAAAATACATTCATGTTAAAAAAATATTTTTTCATCATCTTCATTATTTTCTTTGTTCCAATTTTTTTAGGCCAGGAAAATTCAAAAGCGGATGTTCAGCTTTTTGAAGATGCCATTCTTCAGCGTGCTAAAAGGATTGAATCGCTGTATCCTAATGTTATTGTTAAATGGAATAAACAATCAAAACTAATTGAAGTTAGGCATAATAATAAACTTATAAGAGAATTTTCAATACAAAAAGAAACTGATTTAAGTATTCAGAAGATCATCAGTTTCTTTTTAAACCTTGAAGAAACATTGTTATTCATTAATAGTTTGAAAAACGAATCCCCTTTTAATGTGTCCTGTATTGAAATCATTGAAGCTTTATATGAATATCCCTTTATAGATGAAACTGGAACTTTTTTTGTTTATATCAGTGATAAAGGAACGGGTAACAGAAACGCTTTTATTTTAAATTTAGTGAGTTACAAAGAAAAAGAAATCATCATTCCTGAAACAGGAGATTATTTTCCAATTCTGATGGATAACACCATTTATTTTCTAATGGCTGTAGAAGAAGGCTTTTCTCTTATGTCTTATTATTTAGAAGATGAAACCATGAAGGAAATCACCAGAGGGAATATCAATTGTTTGAGAAAGTATTCAAACCATATTTTTTATTCAAAAGATAAGAGCATTTTCAAAATCGATTCCAGTGGAAAATTGATTGAAAGATTTGACTTTAAAAAACGAATCCAGTCATTTGACATTCAAAACAACCTGATTGTATTAAGTATGCTTAATGAAATTCAGTATGATCTCTATCTTTACAATATTCATTTTAATAGCATTGAACAACTTACAAATACTGATTTTAATGAAGTAGATTCAATTTTTAAAAACCTTCAAACTATTATTTATGTATCCAATAAAAATGGAAATTATGGTTTATATTCTCAAAGTATCGATCATAACTTTGATAAAAATATTGGTCAACTCTTATACCAAAGGAATAATGAAGAAGTCTATAATCCTTTTTACACTGAAATTTATTCAAAAATTATCTGTAGTGTTTATCAATCTGGAAAAGAACCAAAATTCCTAATCATTCCAGATTAATTTTTTATTCTATTTTGTTTACATCTTACGTATATACAATCTGACTTTGTTTAAATACTGTATTTTATTTTATTTATATGATAAAATATAGAAAGCTTTTTTTATTCTTATGAGTTTAATCACCCATAAAGAACTGAGAGTAAGGTGATTCCCATGGAGACAAGTTTTACTGAAAATGGCAATAGCTATTTTCTACATCCCGGTTATGTTTTTGTAAGTCAAGAGCCCTATTTTATCCACACTGTTTTAGGGTCTTGTGTAGCTATCGCTATTTGGGATAAATTGAATAAATGTGGTGGTATGAATCACTATGTTTTACCTTCCGCTGAAAACAAACCGAACGGCAGGTATGGGAATGTATCAATTCCATATTTATTTCACTTAATGAAAAAAATAAAATCTGATCGTCATAATCTTGAAATTCATGTTTTAGGCGGTTCCACAAATGATACGATGAAATCAAAAGTCGGGCCTTTAAACGTTGAATATGCAATGGATTGGTTACAAAACAATCATTATCAAATATCCTCAAAAGATACTGGTGGAGGGCTTGGAAGAAAGGTCGTTTTTAATACTGAAAATGGGGAAATATTAGTGTATAAACTAAAAAAAATTAGAAATTCGGATTGGTATGATGCATGATTAAGAAAAAAATACAAGTTCTATTAATTGATGATTCCAAGTTAATACGAAGAGCGGTTATTGAAATGTTAAACTCTGAAAGAGATATAGAAATAATTGGAGAAGCTTCAGATCCTTATGAGGGCCGAGATCAAATTGTTTATTTAAATCCTGACGTTATCATTCTGGATATAGAAATGCCCCGGATGGATGGCTTGACATTTCTTGAGAAATTGATGAAATCAAAACCCATGCCAGTTATCATCTTCAGCTCCCTTGCAAAAGAAAGGTCTAAATATGAGTACAAGGCCTTCGACTTAGGTGCAGTTGGTGTTGTATCAAAACCATCTCAAAGAGAAAAATTACCTGAATTGAAAGAAAAAATTACCGATCTCATAAGAACCGCGTCGAGATTAAATGCAACGCAGTTAAGATTATTAAAGAACCGAAGAATTAGAGCTGTACAACCATCTGATAACCCTAAAGACCTTTTAATGGTTAAACCAATTATTGCAATTGGGGCTTCAACAGGTGGAACACATGCCATCAGGAAGATCATGGCAAGATTACCAGAAAAATTTCCACCAGTTGTGATGGTACAACACATGCCAGAGAATTTTACAACTCAGTTTGCAGCTCGATTGAATGAAATATCCCGCCTAAATGTTTTGGAAGCAAAAGGAGGGGAACAGTTGATTAACGGTACTGCATACCTAGCCCCCGGCGGAAAACATATGGAAATTCAAAAAAAGGGAGCTTTTTATTATACAAGAGTATTTGACGGTCCACTAGTACATCATCAAAAACCTGCTGTGGAAATTTTGTTTGACTCAGTAGCTAAATACGCCAAAAGCGACGCTGTCGGAATCATACTGACAGGTATGGGAGCTGATGGGGCAAAAGGGCTCTTAAACATGAAAAATAACGGTGCTTATACAATTGCCCAGGACGAAAAAAGTTCGATAGTGTTTGGTATGCCTAAAGAGGCAATAAAACTTCAGGCTGCTCAAAAAATATTAGATCTAAAAGAAATACCAAACTTTCTTTTTAGATATTTGGAGGGTTTATAATGGCGTACAAACAGCAATTTACTGATAAAGTATATTATCAATTCACCGATTATCTGAGCAAGCGTTTTGGTATGGAATGTAAGATGAATAAGAGGCAGATGCTTCAATCAAAAATCGATGGTTTTATGCGAATGAACCAAATTGATTCTTATGACAAACTTTTGGATTTCTTAAAAACCAATGAAGATACTGAACAATGGAATAACTTTGTCCACAAAATCACAACACATAAGACAGATTTTTTTCGTGAAAACCAACATTTTGTCTTTCTAAAAGAACATCTTCCTCTGATGATGCAAAAAAACAGGCGCATCATGATCAATAAAGAAATTAGAATCTGGAGTGCCGGTTGTTCATCCGGAGAAGAGCCCTATACATTAGCCATGTTTTTCAGAGAAAATTTTCCAGATATATATCCCAAAATATTAGCCACCGATATAAGTACAGAAAGTTTGAACACTGCGATAAAAGGTATTTATCCATACACGATTAAAAATGAAATCCAGCCATATTATTTAAGTAAATACTTCACAAAAGACATTAAAGGGTTTCAAATTAACCCTGATCTTAAGAGATTTATAACCTTTCGTAGTTTTAACCTGACAAAAAACTTTAAATTCAAAAAGAACTTCGACATTATTTTTTGTCGGAACGTCATGATATACTTCAGCGAAAAGGTTAGAGAAACCTTGGTTAACAAATTCTACCACTCTTTGGTGAATTCAGGAATCTTTATAATAGGTCATTCGGAAAGTCTTATCAATCTCAAACAAAATTTCAAATATATCAAACCAACAATTTATTTAAAGTAATTATCCTTTAACACCACCGGCAGTTAATCCTTTGATGATATATTTTTGAAGTGTTAATGTGAAAATGATAATTGGAAAACTAGTTCGTAACTTTTCAAATTAAATTGAAAGTCAAAGGGATTACTGTTTCTAATATCTAAATCCCGTTTGAACCCGCTGGAGATAATAATACATACATTTCTTTTTTGTTTCAAATAAGTAATTTTACCAAGTGAGATGCCTTACATGAAGGCAGAAGTACAAATTGATCTCGTTTAGAAAAAGATTCCCCGACTTACACCGGGGAATCTTTTCTAATTTATATATACTGCTTATTCAGAAGTCTTAATTAAGCCGTTTTTGATAAAGTGTTCACTATGCATAGTCATTGAATGAGGTAAACCATCCATATAAAAAGCACTGTTGTGTCCGCCATCACGAAGTTCCCAATATACATTTGCTCCAATACTTTCTAGAAACTCACCTGCAGCAGCTGTTCTTTCAGGATCAACCATATGATCTTGCATTCCGCAATCAAGGTAAAAATCGAGTGTGCTGAGTAATTCAGGCTCCATTGTTTCAAAATACGGGGCTACTTCCGGAACAGCTCCCATGTGGGATGCAAATGATGTGAAAATCTCAGGATGAGCAACCCCTACTTTGAATACACCACCACCGCCCATGGAAATTCCGCTAATTCCTCGGAAACGGGAATCTACAAGAGTCCGGAAATTTCGTTCAACTTCACTTACCATATCAATATAAATGTGGCTGGCCCATGGTCCCTGAGAATCGTTTGGACCTTTTGGGGCTTCTGTATCTGTATATCCGCTTCTCTTTCCGGAATTCGGCATAACAACAATCATTTCCACAACGGAACCTTCTTCTATCCACGTATTCATGTTCTCTTCAATATTATCAACATTAACAAATGAATCACCAGAGCTGTTTATGCCATGTAAAAGATACACAACAGGATATGTTCTATACGGCTCTGAATAATATGATGGAGGAAGATAAATACTATAAGTCTGCTGCGTATTATTCATTCCTTCAAGTTTGGAGATATAGTCTACTGTATAACAGTGTGACCAATTACCCCGTTCTTTAAGTTGACCGGTTTCCTCAGAAAAATAGATCAAGAAATTATCTTCTTCGAGAATATTTTCTGTTTTACCGTCTCGTTCACCTTGAATTACTCTTTGAGCAGAATATACAGTATCCCCTTCAAAGTTAAAGCAGCCGGCATCTTTATCTATAACTTGAATGTTCGTATACTCTTTGAATATGTCCGTCATTATGACAACTTGTTCGGTTTTATTAACTTCATTCTGCACATAATCTGCACTAAGTGATACAGCATAGGCAGAAATGTCTTCTGCTTCGATGGCTTGAGTTTGGGTATCCACAAATGCCATAAATTCGGTATCATTAACTATACGATCAACCGGTTTACCCTTAAGGTGGCGAAGTGCTTCCGGTGTAAATACAAGGGCCATTGTTTCATCATAAAATCCGCCAAACGAGTTGTTATTGTATAATCTGATACACAGTTCATTAGCTCCTTCATGTAGTAAATCTGCATCTATTGGGTATTCTCTAGGAACTTCCCAATAGGATGTTTCGAAACTGAAGTCCCCACCCGGCGTAAAGCCGCCTATATCAGGAACACTTGCAGGAGAAGATCGTTTC
>CAYOFT010000026.1:0-18772 GCA_964403295.1 uncultured Thermotogaceae bacterium
CCCAAATGCGGTTCAACAAAATTAAAACAGGATGAAGATGTTCTGGATACCTGGTTCTCCTCAGCCCTTTGGCCGTTCTCTACGTTAGGGTGGCCGGAAAAAACAGAGGATCTGCAAAAATATTATCCCACAAGTACCCTTGTGACCGGTTTTGATATTATTTTCTTCTGGGTAGCTCGAATGATTACCATGGGGATGGAATTTATGGATGAAGTTCCCTTCCATGATGTATATATCAACCAGTTGATTCGTGACAAAAAGGGAAGGAAAATGAGTAAATCTCTCGGAAACGGGATTGACCCCATTGAAGTGGTTGAAGAGTACGGTGCGGATGCCATGCGCTTTACACTGGCCATATTCGCCGGCCAGGGAAGGGATATCAATCTGGATATCAAAACAATTCTGAATTATAAACACTTTGCCAATAAGATTTGGAATGCGACGCGGTTCTCTTTAATGAACATAGATGAAGATATCCACCAACATACATTTGATTCTGATGCCTTGGCCCTTTCCGATAAATGGATACTACATCGATTGAATGAAACCATCAAATCAGTGACCAAAGGGCTGGAAGGTTATGACTATAACCTGGCTTCCAAATCTATCTTTGAGTTTTTCTGGAACGAGTTCTGTGACTGGTATATCGAATCAGTCAAACCCGTCCTATATCAGTCAGAATCTGTTTATACAAAGAGAAACACACAATCGGTCCTATTAAAAGTCCTGGATAAAAGCCTTCGATTGTTGCATCCGTTTATGCCGTTTATTACTGAAGAAATATGGCAAATGCTTCCCATGAAAAAGGAAAAGGACCATTTAATGATTTCAAATTGGCCTGAAATAGATGAAATAAGTGATTTTCTGGGAGATGCATCAAGATTTATCGATTTGATGGAAGTTATTCGAGGAGTCAGGAACGTTCGTTCAGAACTTCAGATTCCCCCTTCCACAAAAATTGGTATTACTTGTATTTTCAAAGAAAAACAAGCATTCAGTGATGAAGAACAAATCTACATAAAAGCTTTGGCAGGGGTTGGAGAAATTCATACGGCTTCCGAAAAGCCTGCCAAAAGTTCAACTGCTTTGGTAAGCCCAAAAATCGATGTGTATTGCCAATTATCTGGTACAATAGACTTGGAAGAGGAAAAAAGCAGATTGGTCAAAAAGATTAAAAAGGCAAAAGAGGATGTAAAACACGCCGAAAAGAAACTATCCAATAAGAAGTTCCTAGAACATGCCGATGAAGATGTTATTGCAGAAACAAAGGATAAGCATAATGAGGCTTTGTTGACCTTGGGCAGATTGGAAACGTTAATGAGAGATTTTGAGGGATGAGTGGGAAACTAACGGTAATCGGTACACCGATCGGTAATTTCGGAGATTGTTCCCAACGTGTTTTGGAATCTTTGAAAGAATCCGAAACCATACTTGCTGAAGATACCAGGCGAACAATTTCATTGTTGAACCATTTCCAATTGGGCAAAAAAGAAATGATCTCATTTTCTCAGCAAAAAGAACGGTTTAAATCCGATCACATCATTCAGCAACTAAAAGCGGATAAATCCATTGCTTTAGTATCTGATGCCGGGATGCCAACTGTTTCAGATCCCGGGGCTTTTTTGATTGATGCCTGTCATCAAAACGGGATAGAAGTGGATGTAATACCCGGTCCAAGTGCAGTTACAGTTGCTTATACAGCATCAGGGTTTAGCGGGCCCTTCATATTTGAGGGTTTTCTCGGAAGAGACAAAAAACTCAGGCGTTATTTGAGAACTGTAAAAGATGAGAAGAGACACATTATTTTTTACGAATCCCCTTTTCGTCTTGTTAAGTGTTTGAATGATATACTGAATATTCTTGGAGACCGGGAAATATTTGTTGCCAGGGAAATGACAAAAATGCATCAGGAGTTTTTCAGAGGAAAGTGCTCACAAGCTATCACAAAATATGAAAATGAAGTAAAAGGGGAATTAACCGTTATTATAAAGGGAGATGTTCAATAATGGAAAAGTATGAAGAGCTTGAAAAGCTAATGAGAAAGATTTCGGCCTGGATAAAAGCCGAAGGGCGAATGGCTCTAAAAGAAGGAGATAATGAAATCACACCGGCCCAGTTTGACGTGCTGCAAAGCATTTTTTGGCATGAAAATCTGACTATGACAAGTATCAGTAAGCGTCTGGGTGTTGCTAAGAGTACCGTTACAGGGTTGGTTAATAAATTAAAAGATGAAAAATTAGTAGATTACAAAGTATCCGATGAGGATAGGCGTGTCAGACGTTTGAAAATCACAGAACACGGAGAAGAAGTGATTAAAGAGGTTATCAAGCGAAGAATAACATTTGTGGAAAAGATGTTTTCCACCATTGATCCTTATTTGGTAGACGAATTTAGACAAGTGTTAAGAATTGTTGTGAAAACGTGTGATGAGAGAAAAATTTAACCACTGATAAAACACTATTAGAGGAGGACTTATATCGATGGAATTAAAAGAAGGCAAGATAGTTGCAGGCGTTTCTGCAAGACATTTACACTTATCAGAAGCGGATTTGAAGGTGCTTTTTGGAGAGGAGGCGCAGTTAACTCCAGTTAAAGACTTGGGACAACCTGGACAGTATGCCAGTGAAGAAAAGGTAAAAGTTATGGGACCAAAGGGTTCCTTTGAGTCGGTTAGAGTATTGGGGCCAGTCAGGAAGGACACACAGGTTGAAGTGAGTTTGACGGATGCTTATAAATTGGGAGTTATCCCGCCTGTCAGAGATTCAGGGGATATTGAAGGAACTCCTGGAGTCAAGTTGATAGGTCCTGCCGGAGAAGTGGATTTGGAAAAAGGGCTCATCCTCGCCAAAAGACACATTCATATGACCCCTGAAGATGCTGAGAGATTTGATGTTAAAGATAAAGATATTGTATCCGTCCTTTGCGATACAGAGGGAAGAAAGACCATCTTTCAGGATGTTTTAATTCGCGTCAGTCCTAAATACGCACTTGAATTTCATGTGGACACGGACGAAGCCAATGCCAGCTTTCTTAAAACAGGCGATGAAATTCAAATCATAAAAGTACTTTAAATGAACCTATAAGATTAAATGGGAGCCTGTTTTTTTTGGGCTCCTGTTTTTTTCTCAAAATGACGGAGGAGAATGATCATTTCGATCGAAAATTTATTTAATACATATCTGGATCTGCTTGAAGAAGAAAACAAAAGGCAAAATCTCATTCGATATGAAACAAGAGATGAATTAGTCCAAAAGCATTTGGAAGATACTTTAATTCCATTTAAAAGAGGTTTGATAAAACCCTTAACAGGTCGGGTTATTGACATTGGTTCAGGCGGAGGGTTTCCATCCATTCCTTTGGCTATTCTGTTTAAAACCGCTTCTTTCATTTTAATAGAAAGTGAGAGGAGAAAAGCACAATTTTTAAGTCAAGTCATTCATTCTCTTGAATTAAAAAACGCAGCAGTAGTTAATGAAAGAGTGGAAAATTATGCAAAAGAAAACCGAAACAATTATGATTATTGTACTATGCGCGCTGTTGCAGCTACCGGAATTTGTTTGGAATACACGGCTCCCCTGCTAAAAGTCGGGGGTAAAGTTGTGCTTTATAAAGGCCCGTCTTTCAAAGATGAATTGGAAGCCGCACGAAATGCCATGAGGGTTCTTGGGATGGACTTTGAAAAAAGCGTTCAGTATGACTATTTATTTAATGGCGAAGGCTTCAACCCGGTATTGGGAATTTTTAAAAAAATAAAAGAAACACCAAAACAATATCCACGCCGTCCGGGAATGGCAAAAAAGCGTCCTTTGTGAAAGAAGAGTTGGAAAAAAGGAGAATCACATGCTCAGATATATTGTAAAAATCATAATTTCTGCAGTACTCATTGTCATCATCTCCGAGATCAGCAAAAGAGCTTCGTTTTGGGGTGGGTTAATAGCCTCTTTGCCCATCACATCTCTGTTGGCAATCATTTGGTTATACATTGATACAGGCGATCGTAAGAAAGTTTCCAATCTATCAATCAATATCTTTTGGTTTGTTCTTCCGTCCCTGTTATTCTTTGTCGCTTTACCCTTTTTTATTACCAAACTCGGTTGGAATGTGTATCTGTCGATTGCCATTTCATCAGGCATTACAATGTTTGGGTACTATATAATGGCTGCGATTTTGGCTAAATTTGGAATTAAGATTTGATTGGGTTTTTTCATTGAAATAGGCAAAAAACCTCAGGGCCTGTTTTACAAGGCCAGGCCACTTGTGGCGGGGTGGGTTTATACACAATAACGGGAACATCACTGTAAACGATATTTTCCCAAAACCCACCCCGTCAGCTAGCGCTGCCACCCCTCCCAAGAGGGGATTCTTAATGCAAGGCTTTTTAAGGAAATATACGAAAAACCTTATAGTGGGCCTTAAAAAACAGACCCATTGATTAAAAGCCGATAAATTCCCCCCAGTGGGGGGGTGCCGGCCCTGGCGGGGGGGGTCTAAACACTCTAACAGGAACATCACTGTTAATGTTATTCTCCCGATAACCCCCACCGATTTAACCGTGAAGTTTTGGCTTTTAAACTTCTAGGCGTGTACCTCAACACCAGCTCTAAGGGAGGGATTTTTTGTTTCTCAGCAGACCCTAATTACTTGCCCTAATTCGTTTTAAACAACGAAATTTGTGCAGACATATTTTCAGACATTTGCTTCAATGATGCCACAGTTTCATGGAGTTTTTCTGTCATTTCTTCCTGGCTGGCAATATACCGGTTCATATCGTTCATTTCTTCCATGACTTCAAAGACAGCCTTGCCAACTGTATCCGTGGATTGTGCCATTTCCTGCAGTGATTCTGTTTGTTGTTGAACACTTCCTGAAACATTTTCGATGTTTTCCAATACCGCCTGAATTTCACCCAATATGCTTTTAAACTGTTCCTGTAATTGCACCATATCCTGCGAGGCTGATTCGACTGATGTATTGGAGCTTTTCATGATTTTGTTTGTGGATTCGATTCCTTTTCTTATTTCCGTTAAGTTGTCGCTGATTCTTTGTGTTGAGTTTTGACTTTCTTCAGCGAGTTTCCGGATTTCATCGGCTACAACCGCAAAGCCTTTACCTGCTTCTCCAGCTCTTGCGGCTTCTATCGCTGCATTGAGTGCCAAGAGATTGGTTTGTTCGGCAATCGATGAAATAACCTCTACAATATCGCCGATACTTTGTGCCTGATCTGTTAAACCATCGATCATTTTTGCCATAATTGCTGTATTTTCTTTAACGGTATTCATATCGGTTACCAGTTCTTCAACCGATTTTTCGCCATTTTCAGTTATTTCAACGGCTTTTTCGGTTCTTTCCCTCAATTCTTCCGATGCTTTTGAAACATTTTGTGCGCTGCTGGCTATCTCTTCAACGCCTGATGTGAGTTCTTCTGAAGAAGAAGAAATGTCTTCGATCTTTTTAAACACATCCTCCCTTTGTTGAACAAATGTGCTGATGCCCTCTTTCTGAATCTTGGAAGAAGAATTAATATCTTCTGACAATTGATTGATTTCTTCTGAAGAAGTCTTTATTTCATCAATGGTTTTTACCAATTGATCGACGGTTTCATCCAGAGCTCGCCCGACCTGGTTAATTTCGTCGGAGCCTCTGGAGGTAAAGCGGTTGGTTAAATCTCCTTCACCCAGACTTTTTACATTCTCTTTAAGGCTTTTCAATGGTTTTAGCAGACTTCGTAAAAGGAAGAAGAGTATGATAATAATTGCTGCTAGGAATATCAGATAATATAGGGATTGTTCCAGAAAAATACTTCTCGCTTTGTTTTGTACATCGTTGATATAAACCCCCGTTCCATACCACCAACCCCAAGGCTTATAACTGCTGATATACGATCTCTTGGGTTCCACTTGATTTGTATTTGAGTTGAGCCAATAATAAGTATAGTAGCCATGTCCTTTTTCCTGGGCTATTTTTAACAATTCGCGTTGAACATAATTCCCTTCCTCGTCTTGAACATCCAGGAATTTACCCCGTTCATGAGCCTGAAAGGGTATTGATACCTTATTCTCCATCGTGTATCCGAAGATATAATTTTCTCCTTCGAAATGCATCTTGTAGATGATCTCACCAGCCATAAATTTCGCTTTTTCCAAGTCCATTTTTCCTTCTTCTACTTGCTGGGCATAATAGTCAATTATGCCTTGAGTAAAATTAACGATATCCTTGACACCTTTTTCTCTTTCAGTTAGCAGGCTGTTGTAAATGGTATTATATTGCGTCCAAAGGGAAAAGGCTGAAAAGGCAATGATGAGAATCAGAACCGGTAAAATAATCTTTAAAAAAAGGCTTTTGGAATACCAATGAAAGCTCAACTTCATGAGATCACCCCTTGTGTGAATTGTTTTATTTTGATTAAGTCTGATTTATTATACCATGTATGAAATCAAAATCATCTTTTTTATATTAATGAAAAAAGAATTTAGGAATTTCGTCTTCATCTAATTTCCTATCAAATTAACCATCACGGTTATTTAGTAGACGTTGTATAACTTTTGAAAGCGGGAAGATCAAATTGTTTTGGGTTCTTTCTATATAGTATAATGGATATATTGAATTTGAGAAGAAGGTATGGAATTAAGAAAAAAATGATGATAAGGAGGGTTCAAGTGAAAACAGGACAATCGGTATTTTTAGAAGAGAAACGATCTTTACTGAAAGAGCTGGTGCTTAACCTTGAGTCTGATTTCCCTTATGTAAGCATTTTGGGGACAGATGTTAAGGGGAAACAGTACAGGGTGATGTCCACCGGAGTGACGATTAACGATTCCATGTGGTCTGAAAGGGGATTTGTACTCAGACTTCATGATGGTACGGGGTATTTTGAGTTTTCTTTTAACGAAATAGAGGAAAACACGATCCAAAAACTTGCAGATGAAGTGAAAAATAAGGCAGTTGCTTATAGAGAAAAGATTAATGCCTTGGGAGCCGGTTCGGTCAGTTCACCCGTTCTCAATGAAACTGAGAAAAGTTTAGACTATGAAGGTGAAGTGGATGTACTTCCAAATGCGTTAAAACCGGGAGAAATTGTGGAAAAGTTGACGTCGTTTAAAGATAAGGCCCATCAATTGTCAGAGGAAGTCATCAACGTCATGGCGATGATTGAAACAGTTCAAGTCAGAAAGCTATTCTTAACCGGAAAAAAGGAGTTATCACAATCGTATATCTGGTCTCAAGGATATTTGTTTGTATTGGGCAGGCGTGGTGATAAAACGAAATATGCTTTGAAAGGTTTTTCGGGTTTAAAGGGCCTTGAAATCCTAGATGAGATGGATGGAACCATTGAGGGGATAGTTGAAAAAGTCAAAATGTTGCTGGCTGCCGAGAGAATTGAGCCGGGAACTTATGATGTGATTTGTTCGCCCAGTGTTGCCGGATTGATTGCCCACGAGGCTTTTGGTCATGGTGTGGAGATGGACATGTTTGTTAAGGGACGGGCGAAAGCGGTGGAATATCTGAACAAGTTGGTAGCTTCTGAGTTAGTGACCATGCATGATGGTGCAGCCGGAGTTAGCGAGGTATCTTCTTATGCCTTTGACGATGAAGGCACTCTTGCCACGGATACGGTCATTATTGATAAAGGCATTTTAAAAACCGGTATATCCGATGTGATTTCTGCCTCAATTCTGGGTACACAACCAACCGGCAACGGTAAGCGAGAATCATTTGAGCGGAAGGCATACACCAGAATGACCAACACCTATTTTTCACCCGGTAAGGATAAATTGGATGATATGATTGCCTCTATTGATTACGGATTCCTGCTTGAAGACTATTACAGTGGTATGGAGGATCCTAAAAATTGGGGGATTCAGTGCCTGATCGCCTATGGTAAGGAAATCAAAGATGGGCAATTCACCGGAAAAGTCGTTTCTCCGGTAATGATGACCGGGTATGTTCCCACCCTTTTAAAATCTATATCCATGGTTTCGGGGGATTTTGAATTGTCCGGAACAGGTGCTTGTGGCAAGGGACACAAGGAATTTGCAAAAGTTTCTGCCGGTGGTCCGTATATTAAGGCAAAAGCGAGGTTGGGATAATGATAGAAAAAATAATAAAATT
Source organism: uncultured Thermotogaceae bacterium (assembly GCA_964403295.1). Taxonomy (GTDB): domain Bacteria; phylum Thermotogota; class Thermotogae; order MWEM01; family MWEM01; genus JASUTC01. The sequence goes on from CAYOFT010000026.1 coordinate 8,110, forward strand.
ATTGAAAGCTTCCGATGCAACTTGTTGGAAACTACAAAAAAACACTGTGGACAGCGAGGAATATTTTTTTGTTAAAGAAAAAATGGATTTGGGAAGAGCCAAAAGAGTCAATCATTTTGATGTGACCGTTTACAATGATTTTTCCGAAGATGGGCAGCATTACAGAGGAAGCTCGTCAGTTAGCTTGTCTCCATTATTAAGTTTAGAGGAATTGAATGAAGCGATCAAAGGTGCAGTGTTTGCTGCGGGTTTTGTCAAAAACCCCTGGTATCCAATTGCAAAGCCCTATGTAAAAGATTTCAATAGAAAAGAATGTGATTTGCAAAAGCGCTCGAAGGATTCTGTAGAAGCTGTTTTAAATGCACGGAGCGATACAAGGGCCTGGTTGAATTCCGCTGAATTGTTTATCAGTGATATTCAAACAAGAATTCTAAATTCTGAGGGACTCGATGTATCCTATTCCAAATACCAAACCTATTTGGAAACCATCGTATCAGCGTCCGGTAAGGAAGAGGTTGAACTGTACGATGAGTTTAAATTATCTGTTCCAGACAGTGTGTTCATAAAAGAGAGAATATCAGGGTTATTGAGCATGGTACATGAAAGATCAATTGCCCAAGGGACACCATCTTTAAAAGAGATGCCGGTTATTCTCACTGGAGAGCCTGTAAAGGAATTTATGCGGTATTATCTTCAACAAGCCAACTCACAAATGAAATATGACAAAATCTCTCAAGCTGAAGTTGGAAAAACCATTCAAGGTAAAGAAACTGGTGATAAGATTACCATGGATATTCTTGCCGAAATGGAAGGATCGTATTACAACTCTCCGGTTGACGATGATGGGTTTCTAATTAAATCTGAAAGCATAGTTGAGAATGGTTTACTGAAAAAATATTGGGGTGACCTAAGATATTCCCATTATTTAGGGGTGGAACCAACAGGTACGGCTGATAATTTCAAAATCTACCCCGGAGAACAGACAACAGAGCAATTAAGAGAAACACCTCATCTTGAAGTGACACATTTTTCAGCAATAGATGCGGATATGACCACCGGAGATTTTGGTGGAGAAATCCGCTTGGGCTGGTATCATGACGGTTCAAAAAAAGTTCCCGTTTCGGGTGGCTCCGTTACTGGAAATATACGGGAACTTTCTTCCATGAAGTTATCAAAAGAAACCCATTTGGAGGGAGACTATTTTGGGCCTCGTTCCATCAAAATTGAAGGTTTTAAAATTTCGGGGGAATAGATTAGAAGAGAGAAGAAAAAACCGTTTTAAGCATTTTCTTTAACAGATTTAAATCCATACTGGATCGAAGGGGATTTTCGAGACATTGTTCCGGAAGGAATGGGATATGTATAAAACCGGATTTTGTCTTTAATCCCCTTTTTTCAATGAAGTCCAGGGCTGAATACATGACGTAATTACAGATATAGGTTCCTGCTGAGTTTGATATTCTGACTGGAATTCCGGTTTCTTTTAAATTGCACTCTATGATTCGTAATGGCAATGTTGACCAATAGGCGACAGGACCATCCGGGTTAATGATCATATCTTTTGGCTGCTCTCCATTATTATCCGGTATCCTTGCGTCCACAATGTTTATAGCCACACGTTCAAGGGCGATGTGAGATAGTCTGCCGTTTAAGCCGAAGCTGAGAACATAATCCGGCCGGAAATCATCAATCGCTTCTGTTATGACTTTCCCCGCTTCTTTTACGGTTACCGGCAACAGAATGGATTGGATTTGAAATTTGTTTCGATCACAATCGATGTGATTGAGTATTTCCTGGGATGGATTGATCTTTTCTTTGTCAAAGGGTTCAAAACCGGTTATAATGATTTTTTTCATCTTCTCACCTACTTAATTGGAAATTGTTTTCTGATGGTTGAAACGGTCTGTTCACTTATTGTAAAGGAGAGTAACCCTTCGTTGTTTTTTTCAACTATCTCACCATTGGGATTAATAACAAGAGAATGTCCGTTGTACATTCCGTTTGTTCTATTAATGCCAATAACCCATGCCTGTGTTTCAATTGCCCTGGCTGTTAGCAGGGTTTCCCAATGATGTATGCGCATCTTTGGCCAATTAGCGGGTACAATGTATAGTTGAGGGGGTTCTGTTTTGGATTGAAAAAGTGAAGGGAACCTTAAACCAAAACAGATGACGATACGTGTTTTCATTCCTTCGAGTATGAAGTCTGTGGTTTCTGTAGCTTCTTTTATAAATAAATCTTCTTTGGCATATTTGAATGTTTTTCTCTTTCTTTGTAATCCAATATAATCCCCTTTGGGATCTATGATGGCATAAGTATTAAAAAAATCTTTGCCTTGTTGCTCAAAATAACCAAACCCTATGGATATACCATACGTTTTTGCTGTTTTTCGGATTTCGTTTATTCGTTCCGTAGTGACAGGTTTAATCGGTTTTTCAAGTTTAATTGGAAATCCTTGCAAAGAGAGCTCGGGAGTAAGTAAGATGGTGGTATCTTTTTCTTTAGCTGCTATCATTGCACTTTTAATGATTGTTTCAGTGTTTTTGCTTTCCGAATCCTGGAAGATATTTTGGGTTAATAAACTGATCCTCAATAAAGTCTTCCCCCCAAACAAAAAAGAGATCAATCCATTCACGAATCAATCTCCTTTTGTATAATTACAAGCCATTTGTATTATACCAAAAATGATTTCATATATCAAATTTTTTCATAATTCTTTATCGCCTTGAATCTGTTGGTATAAATACAGACCGCTATTGTTATTATTTCTTATGGATAAATGCCTCTTAATCTTGTTGCCTGTGCTACCTTTTCAATCGCGTTGACGTATGCGGCAGTTCTCATATCAACATCATATTTTTCTCCTGTCTTTACAACTCCGCAGAACGCCTTCTTCATGATTCTGTGAAGGGCATTTCTAACATCATCCAATTCCCAGAAGAACCATTGAAGACTCTGTACCCATTCGAAATAAGATACTGTTACACCACCGGCATTGGCAACAAAGTCCGGTACGATAATGATACCGTTCTTCATCAGAATATCTTCTCCATCAGGATCGATTGGACCGTTAGCAGCTTCAACTATGATCTTGGCTCTTACTTTATCTGCGTTTTCAGCTGTGATAACGTTTTCCAACGCTGCAGGTATCAGCATGTCTACATCCAGTTCAATAAGTTCTTCATTTGTAATCTTTTTGTCTGCTCCATTGTATCCTTCAAGGGAACCGTTTTCCTCAAGGTATTTCATCATTTCATCGGTGTTCAAACCTTTTTCAGAGTAATAACCACCTGAAATATCACTAACGGCAACAACTTTGGCATTCAGTTCATCGTTAATAAGTGTAGCAGCATAGCTTCCAACGTTTCCGAAACCTTGGATGGCTACAGAAACGTCTCTCATTTCTTTGTTGAAAGTACCTTTTTCATTGAGATATTTAACAACCTCTTCAGCGCAAATTCTAACGCCTCTACCTGTTGCTTCAGTTCTTCCAACAGAACCGCCAATTTCAAGCGGTTTTCCTGTTACAACGCCAAGCACACTATGTCCAACGTTCATACTGTATGTGTCCATATACCAAGCCATAATCTGTCCATTCGTATTTACATCAGGTGCCGGAATGTCTTTGTTTTCACCAACGATGACTTGAATTTCAGAGAAGAATCTTCGTGAAAGTCTTTCGACTTCTGTTTTGGAGAGAAGCGTGGGATCGACTTGAACGCCACCTTTTCCTCCACCATATGGAATACCAACAACCGCAGCTTTCCAGGTCATCCAGAAAGCAAGCGCTTTGACTTCATCCAATGTAACATTCTGATGGTATCGAATACCGCCCTTTGCCGGTCCAAGTGCTATGTTGTGTTGTACCCTGTGTCCTGTAAATACTCTTGCAGAACCGTCATCCATTCTTACCGGGAAGTTTACCGTTAATTCTCTTTTGGGCATTGAAAGGACTTCTCTCATACTGGAATCGAGATTCATCACATCTGCTGCTTTTGTAAATTGTTTAACCGCATTTTCGTATAAGCTCAATTGTGTTCCCTCCTCTAATCTATTATGGGTTCTATACTCTTACACTTCTATTTAAACATATGTTATTTATTTCGCAAAGTGGTTAAATAAGGAATTTGATTTGATTTTCTTTGATTAGCGTTGAAAAACTGGTTCTTGCTCTTATTATCTAAAGTATTTTCTTTATTATAAGCGAATTGACACAGTAAGGAATTCTATGGTAACATCTGTTACGTAACAAAAGTTTTTTTATGAGAGGACAATATGGCCCCAAAACAAAAATTCGATAGAGAAACAATATTAAAATCAGCATTGAAAATTTTACGAACAAAAGGAAATCAGGCGTTGACTGCTAGAAACATTGCGCGTGAAATGGGGTGTTCAACACATCCTATCTACTCAGAATTCAATTCTTTAAAGGGAATGAAAAAAATATTATTTCAATATGCCTATGATTTTTTTATGAGAACGATCACCACTGAGAATTCTCCGAGTAATTTTTTGGATATTGGGGTTAATTATGTCAGATTTTCCAGAAGGGAAAAAAACCTTTTTTCTTTTATATTCATGAACAAAGATTTTAAAATGGATCATGTAAGTATCGAAGAAGTTGACGAAAAGATGATTAAATTTATAAAAGATGATGAATATGTGCAAAAATATGCAGTAAAATCTTATAACATGATCTCTTACAATCTTTGGATATTTACACATGGACTGGCAACTTTAGTTTGGGAATCAGAGATGGAATATAATGATGAAAGGATAAGAGAAATTCTTAAGAATACAGGTCAAATTATCATACAAGGGTTAGCGAAAAATAATCATTAAATGTAAAGGCATGGAGGTGCTGTTGTGTCAAATAAAATATTAATGGTAAAAAATCTTAAAAAATATTACCCCACTGTAAAGGCTGTGGATGATATCAGCTTCAGTATTGAGAAGGGTACGGTTTTCACGCTTCTTGGCCCAAACGGTGCGGGTAAAACGACTACATTGGAAATTATTGAAGGCATAAAAAAGGCAGATGAAGGATGTATCGTTTTTTTTGGCGAAGAAATGAAACATGTTTCTGATGAAGCAAAACAAAAAATCGGTGTTTCTCTCCAGTCAACAAACTTTATCCCCCATTTGAAAGTAAAGGAAGTGTTTGAGCTGTTTGGTTCCTTTTTCAAAAAAAGTCTTCCCATTGAAGAGGTCATTGGGTTTGTGTCTCTTGAGGAAAAAAGAAATGATTTGGTTGAGAAACTTTCAGGGGGGCAAAAACAGAGAGTTGCTATTGGATGTGCCTTAATCAATGATCCTGAAATGGTCTTTCTTGATGAGCCTACAACCGGTTTGGATCCCCAAGCCAGAAGGAATATTTGGGGTATTATTGAACATTTAAAAAGTCAGGGCAAAACCGTATTCTTAACTACTCATTATATGGAAGAAGCTCAAAAGCTTTCAGATATGGTATGTATTATGGATCACGGTAAGATTATTGCCATGGATACACCGTCCGGGCACATAAAAAAATTGGGGGAGTTAAATTATGTGGAATTTGCTGCTGATTTAGAGCAATCAGATATTGATGAACTGAATGCCTGGGATGTAGAAGAAGTTGAAATTGAAGGGGATAAAGTAATCATACCCACAAAATCCCTGCATATTGTACTTGAAAAACTACTCTCATGGGCAAAGAGAAAAGAGCTGGATTTAAACGATATCAGTGTTAGACAGCCCAACCTTGAAGATGTATTCCTTTCTTTAACTGGAAGGAGGCTTAGGGACTAATGAGGAATCAACTTTTTAAATGTCTTCTGGTTAGTGGATTAAGAGAGAAAGAGACAATTTTTTGGATATTACTCTTTCCGCTGATCATCTTTACGATCATGGTTCTCATTTTTTCTAATATGACCGGTGAGGATCTTAATTTTAAGATGGCTGTTATTGATAATTCCGGTGATGGTATGGGGAGTACGATTATCCATCAAGTTTTTGAAGGCATCAGTACAACTGAAAGCTCAGAAGATGACCCTTTGTATTCAATCATAGATGTAAAAGATAAAGATCAAGCACTGACCCTTTTAAAGGAGCAACATATTGATGTGATTGTTGAGATTCCAGAAAATTTTAACCAGAATTTCAATCAAGTGGTCTTTTTTTCAAAAATCTCTTCTGTTTCATCTGAGAATAAACCGACGATCATCGTTGAAAGTGTTCCAATGAGAAATCTTTCAAAACTTGCCAGTGATGTGATGAAACAAATTCTGGCAGAAGTCAATCTTGAAGCTGCAAAAAGGATGAATATTAAAATACCGGATGCCACTATTTCAACCGAGATGGTTGGACAAACTCAGAATTTTAACTATGCAGATTATTTTTTGGCAGGTATTATAATCATGGGATTTTTTAGTACAGGTTTCTTTAATATGGGGATCAACATGACATATTTCAGAAGAAAAGGGATTTTCAAGCGTTTTGCCTGCACACCAATCAAGAACAGTACACTTATTTTCGCAACCATCCTGTCAAACCTTGTTTTTATGCTGATGTCATTTGTTGTTTTGCTTATTTATGCAAAATTGTTCTACCATGTAACATGGGCTATTTTTTATCCCGAGTCCATATTATTTATGCTGATTAGTGCCGTCCTTTCCCTTGCCTTTGGGATTTTTCTTGGGTCGGTATCGAAGACACCAAATGGAGCTTCCGGTTTGGCTAATATTCTGTTTTTCCCCATGCAATTCCTGGGGGGATTGTATTTTCCCGTTTTTGATCTTCCACCTGCGGTCAGATGGTTTGTCTACATTAATCCCATTACATACCTTGCAGCCGGTATCAGACAGTCAATGGGGTTGATGAATGCACCCTTGCCCTATTTCACGTTGTTTTTAGTTCCTATGATTTGGGCAGTGGTCCTTTTGTTAATATCTATCAAAATATTCAAATGGGATGGGGGAGAAATCGCATGAAGATAATGTTGGGAATGCTGAAAGCATTCGTTAAGAGTCGAATAAGGGATAAAGAAGCACTTTTTTGGACCTTGGCTTTTCCCCTTATGTTTTTAGTTATTTTTGGCCTTGCCTTTGGAGGGGATTCTTCTTCCTCCGTTTCAACTGAAACTCAAGAAATGCGGTATGCCATTTATCTTAGTGAGGAAGTCGATGAGAAAATCGAATCATATATAATAAAAACTTCTGAAAGCATGGGTCTTAAACCCCTTCTCGTCTATTCTTTATCTGATTTACAAGAAAGTGTTGAGAAAAGGTATGATAGTGTAGAATTTGGTATTTCACTCATTGATAAAGAAGGACTCTATGAAGTGAAGGCTTTTTTCAATGCCGGAGCAATGAATAAGTTGCAGTTCTATCAATCAATTGTGAACAATTTTGTTACTGAATTCAGAAAAACAATTGCGGGTTTCGAGAACATCATTGCAGTAGAAACTGTTGAAAGGGAATTCACAGAGCAACCGGTCACAAATACGGGATATATCCTTTCCGGGGTTATTGCGGTATCCATTTCTCTCTCAGGAATAACAGCGTTGATTATCAGTTTTGGTTACTATAGAAAGCAGGATATCATCAAGCGGTTAATTGCTACGCCTTTGAAAGGTTCGCAATTTTTAGCAGCTGATATCATTAATAATCTGTTAGTGTCAATCGTTACCATCCTGATTATCATGTTATTTGCAAGTATGTTGTTTCAAGTATCCTTTAACATGAATATTTTATACTTTGCCATTACTTATTTTTCTTCAATGTTCCTGATGATGGGTTTAGGCGGTCTTTTTTTGCTTCTTTTTAGAGAACCCAATGCAGCAATGAACGCAGCCAATGTGTTTTCAACCATTATGATGTTTTTTGCAGGCGTCTATTTTCCATTGGAACTGATGCCAAAATGGCTACAGCGATTTGGTTCTGTCTTGCCAATGACTTATGTGGCTGAGAATATTCGGTTTTCTTTGGGACAAGACTATATGCAACTTTCCAGATTCTGGACAATTAACGCTGTTTTTATTATAATCGCTGGGGTTGCTATCCCGTTAATGGGTAAAACAATATTTAAATTGGAACAAATATAATATTTGAAAACTTGTTTTTTTAAAGGAAAAACTGCATAATAAAATAACAACAAACAGGGGATTAAAATCCGTCTATTATGATATATGACATTGCTAACAGACTTAAATAAGTTTTTATGCAAACCTTTAAAAAAAGGAGTTGTTTATGAATCAATTAAAATTTGACGGGTATCGTTTTTACGATCTATTCACATCCGGTGCACTGACTTTGTTAGGACATCAGGAGGAGTTAAACAAAATAAATGTTTTTCCGGTTCCTGACGGAGATACAGGCACTAATTTGGGTTCTACCATGCGGTCAATATTGGAGATGTCAAGGCGGGATGAGTCTATTTCAGAGTCTGCTAAATCCATAGCAGATGCCGCTTTGATTGGTGCCAGAGGGAATTCCGGGGCGATATTCGCTCAGTATTTCCACGGAATCCGAGAATTTCTCGGTGACAAAAAGATTGTTTCTGTAGAAGAGATGATCGAAGCATTTTCTCATGCTGTAGAGTATGCGTATAAAGCAGTCATGGAGCCTGTTGAAGGTACAATTTTAACGGTAATTAAGGTTTGGTCTCATACCATGTCTGATGAGTTTGGAAAAATGAAGAATTTTATCGAAACTTTTTTTACTGCGTATGATCGGTCACTGGAAGCTTTGGATCATACAAGGGAACAACTTGACATTTTGAAAAAATCAAATGTTGTTGATGCCGGGGGAAAGGGCTTTTTAATATTTCTTGAGGGGATTCGAAGTTATTTACAAACGGGTAAAAAACCGAAAATTAATACCGTACCTGATAATATCGATGGGATTGGTTATGAAGAATCTCATAATTTTGATGAAGCGATTACTAATAGATATTGCACAGAAGCGTTGATAAATTTAAAAGATGGTGATGTGGAAAAGATAAAGAAATTAGCTGCTTCCTTTGGAGATTCAGTTGTCATTGCCAACAGTACCGAAAAGATGCGCGTTCACGTTCATACGAACAAACCGGCCGATTTCTTTTATAAGATTAAAGATTATGGAGACATTGTTCAACAAAAAGTGGATGACATGCAGATGCAGTACCAAATCAGTAATCATCGAAAATACGATATTGCGTTGGTAACGGATTCTTCATGTGATTTACCGGAAGAATTTTTGGATAAATATCAAATACAGATGGTCCCCCTTCAGCTAAATTTTGGACCTACAGGTTACTTGGATAAAGTGACTATAAAACCAGAGCATTTTTATAAAATGCTTTCAAAAACCAAATTTTACCCCACCAGTTCTCAACCTAATATTCGCACCTTTCAAAATCTCTATTCCTTCCTGATGAGTCATTACGATAAATTGATTGCTATTCACATATCTTCCCGTTTGAGTGGGACTTATAACTTAAGCGAAACAGCTGCGGAGAGATTTTTGTTAAAAAACAAAAGTGCTGCTGTTATAGATTCTAAGCAAAACTCGGGGGCTCAAGGTTTAATCGTTGCTGAAGCGGCGGAGATGATAGACAGTGGCATGTCATTTGATGAAATTGTTGACAAAGTCAATCAAATTGTTCCCAAGTCGAAAATTCTGGTAAGCGTTAAGTCTCTGAATGGTATGGTCCGTGGTGGAAGAGTGAGTCCTGTGAAGGGAATTATTGCCAAACTCATCAATTTGAAACCGGTTATTTCACTAGACAAAGATGGAAATTCCGAACTATACGGAAAGGGGTTCAGTGATAAAGCCAACCGTAAACTCATCTTTAATTTATTTAAAGAATCCCATGAAAAATCTGGGATTAAACGCTATTGTATTACACATGCGAATAATCTTAGGGAATCAAAGCTCTATGAAGAGATAGCTACCGAGATAACGGGTAAAAAAGCAGACTACATCTACAATCTTTCTCCCGTCATCGGGGCGCATTCAGGAACAGGTGCCGTTAGCCTTTCTTACATAACTTACTGAGGTGTTGGTTATGATTTTACAGGTATTATTTTCATTTGTTTTTATCTGGATTTACATGACTACTGTTTATTTGATAGCCATCAAAAAGGACGATTTGTCCATTATTGACATCGCTTATGGTCCGGGTTTTGTTGTTGCCGGGTTGGCTCAAATTATTTTTTCCAATGGTATTGGTATCCATTTTATTGTAGTGTTTGTGTTGATTAGTTTATGGGCTTTAAGACTGGCATTACAAATCGGCATTAGGAAAATCGGAAAAGGTGAAGATTATCGTTATACAAAGATGCGGCATGATTTTGGGGCTAATTGGAAGTTGGTCAGTTATGTCAAGATTTTTTTGTTTCAAGGATTGCTCATACTGATTATCGAATCTCCTTTGTTTGTTGCATCTCTGGTAGGTACAGGCTCTTTGGGTGCGTTGTCAATCGTTGGCATCATCCTTTGGATTTGGGGTTTTTATTGGGAAACCGTCGGGGATATACAAAAATACAAGTTCAAGATGGCAGGTAATAAAGGGATTATAAAGTCAGGGCTTTGGAAATATACCAGGCACCCGAATTATTTTGGAGAAATTACCATGTGGTGGGCTATTTTTCTGATTGTTTTGGAAGTTCCATACGGCTGGCTTTCAATCATCAGTCCAATTTTGA
>CAYOFT010000027.1:0-17401 GCA_964403295.1 uncultured Thermotogaceae bacterium
GTCCCCTCTGACTTTCTTACTGTCCCCTCTCTATTTTTTATCCGTTATTTTTGAATATTTCTTCTACAACGGCTTTGGCCTGTTCATAAGAGGTTGTTCGTCTATCTCGCATTAAAAATTCCACGATAAGGGACTTATCCTTTTTGATAAACGCTTCCAAGGCCCATTCCATTCTCAATATTCTGGGCATGAGGTACCACTTAACGATTCTGTTTGTGAGTTTGGGCTTGATTTCTTCCGGGTGAATACCTTGGCTGTCAACAATTGCGGGGAACTCACAGGCGACGTTATTCGGGATTCCTTTGATGACGACTTCACTTGAGTCTTCGCTTTTTCGGTTTAACGTGTTGACGACCAATCGGGTTGGGTTGTTATTGGCAATGGCATTTATGAATGGGATGTGCTGCTCGCCACTTAAGGTATTGGGGTCAAAGATTTGTTCAACCTGCTCTTTAATGTCCTCCGGGAATTGGTTGATATTTTCTTCGATAAAGTTTTTAACTGACAGATCTTTTTTTACCGCAGCCTGTTCCATGATCATTTTCATCATTTCCTGCAGGGTTTTGGTGATGGCATACACTTTGTCCTGATACCATTTCCAACCTAAATCCGAGTCGAATCCTCCCCAGGGTTCTCCATACCATTTCTTCTTTGTCTCAAGGTCATAATGATATTTCCAGCTGGAATTACGTTGGGTATCACCGATGGGGAACATGCCGTAAAATTTGTATAAGTCCCAGGCGACGGGTGAAAGCTGGTCATCAGGCGGGTCTTTGGGAGCCCATTCTTTTCTACTGTTGAAGTATTCTTCCAGTTTAGGATAGAGGTTTTCCCCGTCTTTTTCAAATCTGTTTAGCCATATGCCGTGGTTGACACCGGCTACTTGCCAGTCGATTTCTGACATGGGAACGCCAATAGCTTCTGCCAGATGTCGGACTTCATGATGGCCGTGGCAGAAACCAACCATGTTGGTGTTTGTTTCTCTGTGTATTAATGTGGTTCCCTCAAATACGGGATTTGCCGCCTGAAGCAACCAGGGGTTATTGGTCCCGTTGTTTTCCATCTTTTGTGCGATTTCAAGAAAGTATGAAAGCTGATTCCAATTGGTTAGGGTGTAATAATCGGAAACCATGTTGAATTCCTGAGTGTCGATGCCCCTTGTATATCCGTGTTTTTCACCGATCTTTCGCATCTTTTCCAAAAAGCCGTGTCCGCCAACCAGGGCTGAGTTGATGACGAAATTTGAATTGGCAATGGCTTCATCCACGTTTGTCGTTGTAGTGAAACGGATATCTGCACCAAATTCATCGGATATGCGTTGTGCCAAGAAAGAGACGGCCTTCAAGCGGTCTTCATCGATATCCATCAGGACCACTTCGCTGCCTTTGAGATTTTTGGTTTTGCAGATGTCGCTGACGAGTCTCATGGAAAAGATCGCGCTTCCTGCTCCTATGATTCCTATTCTGACTGCTGACATTTGTTTTCCTCCGTTTTTTTTGGTTTTATATTGTTTTTGTGTATTGCTGCGTTGGCTCCGATTGGAGTGATGGGATTTTTCTAAAGAAAAAATCTCCCGATGGGACAGGACCCTAGATACGTGGTCAAAAAAGACATTGACCTTGAAGTATTTTCCCTGCGGGAAAAACTTCATTTCGTGAGGAAAATTCCAAATTGCTGCACCTGTCCCCTCTCCGTATCTCAATACATTATGACAATTATACCAGAAATTGTTGAAAGTGATCGTTATTGTGAGAAGGGACAGGTCCGATGATTAAGGAATTGTTTTTTATTCCGTGTATCAGCGGCCCTGTCCCTTCGGAAGATATGAAAAGTTGCAAATCTTTCTTAGTCCGAGGGGACAGGGTCCTAGATACGTGGTCAAAAAAGACAGATTGACTGCCCATTCAAAGAATGGGCTTAGAAGTATTTTCCCTGCGGGAAAAACTTCATTTCGTGAGGAAAATTCCAAATTGCTGCACCTGTCCCCTCTCTGTAAAAAAATCCCCCCTTTTTGGGGGGATTGATGGTTATTTTTAAATGTCTGCTTTTTTTATTTGTTTTTCAGTAGGTCTTCCAAATCGACTTCAAAGATTCCCCAGCCTTCTTCATTTGTTTCTTTGTAGGTGATGCCTTCAATATCGGCTCTTTCGATGTATCCGGCGGCATCTGGGTTTGATTTGAAGTAGAGGGGGCCTTTGGTTTCGACCGGTTTGATTGTCCAGTTGAATGTGGGAACCGGATCGATGCTGTCATGGGCCTGGATGTATTTTATGATGGCTTCACGGTTGATGACGGTGGTTTCCAGTATGATGTTATCGGCAACATGTGGGAAGTTTCCGCCACCACTGCCCCGATAGTTATTGGTGACAACAAGAAATTCCATTTGTTCTGTCAATGGTTTTCCTTCGAAAGTTGCCTCAACAACCCGATGTCCCAATGGCTTTGTGATATCGTAAACGTATTCGATGCCTTCAATGACATCGAAGTTGTAACTTCGGAATTCCACATTTAGCATATCCTGAGGTTCAGTTGATTCAGGGTCTATTTGATTAAAATTGGCTGCAGCGGCTTCCAGCCAGGCGATGATTTGTTTTCCGTTGAGTTTGGTAACGTAAATGGTGTTGGGGTAGATATAAATATCCGTTACCGATCCGATGGAGATATCACCAAGTACATGGGTGTAGTAATTCACTCCGCCTCTTCCACCGGCAATAAATGGTGCAGCAGCGCTCAATATAGGCAGCCATTCGTATTCTGAGCCTTCAAATTCTGTTTTCGCCCAATCGATTTGGGCATCGTTTACCAATTGTGTGACGGGATTATCCATTACCAGTGAAAGATATGATGTAATCTCCGTATTTGTATAACCAATTGGCGTTCTGACGTATTCAAGTGTCGCTTCATGTCGTTCGTTGACAATTCCTTCGATCATTGGATCGGAAGGCGTATCAGCAGTAACAGGCCAGAGTTCTGACTTTCCGTCAATAACTTCCCAAAGGCCATTTTCCCAGTCATAGGTCAATTGAAGTTCAATGACTCCAAGGTGTGATCCCCATGAACCCGGTAATACACTGGGTACACCATGGATTAATCCCTTTTCGTTGTCAATCCCTTCAACATCTGCAAAATCTCCGGGAAAATGAGAATGCTGATGTCCCAGGAACATGGCATCAATGCCTCCCAGGGCTGCCAGACTGTTGGCTGCATTTTCACTGTAGCCGCTCTCGTCCCCTGCTGCTCTTGAGATACCTGTATGAGCTACCATGACGACCAAATCGGTTTGATCTTCAAGGAATGGGATATATTTGGCAGCTTGAGTGACCATATCCTGTGTGAAGACGACACCTTCCAAAAATCTTCTTCCCCATGCAGATATTTGTGGTGGTGTGACACCAATGACACCTATCTTGATGGGAATGCCGTCAATTTCCCGTTCGATGATGGCATAAGGTTCGGTTAAAAAGCCTTTTGGATTATCTACCATTCGGATATTTGCGGATAACCACGGAAAATTGGCATTTTTTCTGGCCCTTTCAAAGAAATCCAATCCGTAGTCCGTTACTTCATGATTACCAACGGTGACCGCATCATAACCGATGACATTATAAGCTCTGACAATGGATTGGAAATGAAAATCAACTAATGGTTCTACTTCTGCTTCAAGATCTCCCACGAGACTGCCCTGAATAAAATCACCTGAATCAAACAGCAGTGTGTTGGCGTATTCCTCTCTTGCCTCTTTGATAAGTGTGTAGACCTTGGAAAGTCCAATTTCGGGACTTGGTTTATCCGACATATAGTCATAGGGCATGATGTACTGATGTAAATCGGTTGTTTCTAACAGTGCTAAAGTATGTGTTGTCTTTTGTGCAATCACAAAAGCAGTTAAAAAGAGTGTTAAGGTTAAAATTATGACAAAAATCTTCCTTTTCTCCATGATTCCCTCCTTTAATATGTGTTCTTGAAGTTGTCGTTCAGTTCATGAAAGGCCGATGTGTCTTTTAAAAAATATCACCACCTTTAAGAAAGATTAAGTAAAAGGAACTTAAATTATAACACAAAAAAACGATGATATCAAAATTTATAAAAAACAACACTTAATAATAACAAAAATATTCGAACTTTGTTTCGATTTGATCTCATTCGTTTCAGTTTTCATTTCGCCCCTATTTGTAGTATGATAAAAAGGACTGTATATTAGCATTAAATACGTTTGCAGGGGGAGTGTGTTCATATGAAAGTCGTTGCCATTAATGGAAGTCCGAGAAAAGAGGGTAATACTTACAACGCTTTGAAAATGGTTGGGGAAGAATTGAATCATGAAGGCATAAGCACCGAGATCGTTCAAATAGGTGATAAGAAGATCCAAGGGTGTCTGGGTTGCGGTAATTGCGCCAGGAACAAGGATGAGCGCTGTGTCATTGATGACGAGGTCAATGGCGTGATCCAACAGATGAAGGCAGCTGATGGGATACTTTTAGGCTCACCGGTTCACTATGCGGGAGTTGGAGGAACGATGAAATCCTTTCTGGACCGGGCATTTATGGTTGCCGGCGTCAATGGCGGGTTGTTCCGTCATAAAGTGGGAGCCTGCGTTTCAGCTGTAAGGCGTTCCGGGGGATTACCGGCTTTTAATCAGTTGAATGTTTACCTGCTATATTCCGAGATGGTGATTCCCGCTTCCAATTATTGGAATGTCATCCATGGAACCAGACCCGGTGATGCCGTTCAGGATGAAGAGGGGCATCAAATCATGCGGGTGTTGGGGAAGAATATGGCGTGGTTGATGAAATCCTTGGCATATTCAAAGTCTGAGATTCACCCGCCTGAGAAAGAGAAGAAGCGTTATACGAATTTTATCAGGTGATGTTATTGTGAGTGAGGTTTAAGGTGAAGGGAACGATTTTTAATATCAAGCGCTATTCCATCCATGATGGACCCGGTATCCGAACAACGGTGTTTTTAAAAGGGTGCCCTTTAAATTGTATTTGGTGCCATAATCCTGAGGGAATCGAGTCGGGGGCTTCTTTTTTTTACGATGCCAAGAAATGTTTAAATTGCATGCGTTGTGTGCACAGTTGCTCCCGTGGTTGCATTTCAATATCTGAGGGCACTTTTAAGCTCGATTTTGACAGATGCACACATTGCGATGCCTGTGTGAAAGCATGTCCTACCAACGCCTTGACTAAAAATGGGGTTTGTTATTCTTCCGATGAGTTGATGGAAATGATCAAGAAGGATATTCCTTTTTTTGATGAGTCAGGCGGGGGAGTGACTTTTTCCGGGGGAGAACCCATGCTTCAGTTTGATTTTCTCCATGAAATGCTGGTTAAATGTAAAGAACAGGGAATAAGCACTGCGGTGGATACTTCAGGGTATGCAGCGGTTGAAAAATTTGATAAAATAAAGCAATTGACGGATCTTTTTCTCTATGACATTAAATTCTTTGTTGAGGCTCAACATGTAGAATACACAGGTGTATCAAACCGACTGATTCTCAAAAATCTGGAATTTCTATTATCGCAAAATACTACGGTATGGATTCGGATTCCTCTTATTCCGGGGATTAATGATACTTGGGAAAATATCAATGGGACAATCCATATCCTCAAAGAAATGGGCTTTTCAGGCAGAGTCCATTTGTTAGCCTATCACGATCTTTCAACGGTAAAGAAGCAAAAGATGGTTGAAAAGGCAAATCGAAAAACGAATGGGACAATGATTAAAAATAATAGTCATTTAGAACTCGAACAAATCAAAGAAATCTTTCAATCTCAAGAATTTGAAGTGAAGGTGGGTGGTTAATGGATGAACGAGAGAATTCAAAGGCTGAGAGAAAGAAGTTACCATGCAAAACCCCATATTTCATCTGAAAGAGCGATGTTGGTAACGGCGTTTTACAAAGAAAATCAGGGGAAGTATTCAACCCCGGTTCTTCGTGCGTTAAACTTTAAAAACTTGTGTGAAAAGCAAACAATTTACATCGGTGAAGATGAATTGATCGTTGGTGAAAGGGGTCCTTTTCCAAAATACGTTCCCACCTTTCCGGAATTAACCTGCCACAGTCTTGAGGATTTGAAGGTCTTGGATCAACGGCCTATGACCTCTTA
This sequence comes from uncultured Thermotogaceae bacterium, assembly GCA_964403295.1. Classification (GTDB taxonomy): domain Bacteria; phylum Thermotogota; class Thermotogae; order MWEM01; family MWEM01; genus JASUTC01. The sequence continues at coordinate 6,111 of CAYOFT010000027.1, forward strand.
TAAAGTGTCTGATCAGGACAAGGAAATTTACGAAAAAGAGATCATTCCCTTTTGGACTGGTCGAAGTATCCGGGACAGAATTGTTCCTAATATGACTGAAGAATGGCAATTTCTCTATGGGGCAGGTGTTTTTACGGAGTTTATGGAACAACGTGCCCCAGGACATACCACACTTGACGGTAAAATTTATACCATGGGGATGAGGGATTTTAAGCAACAGATTCTTCATGCCAAAGAAAAGCTTGATTTTATGTTTGATGACCAGGCTTATGACAAACAACAGGAATTGGATGCCATGATGATTTCGTGTGAGGCGATAGAAATCTTTGCCAACAGACATGCCTGTCTGGCCGAGGAAATGGCAAGAGGAGAGAAAAACCCCCAAAGGGTAAATGAATTAAAAGAAATCGCCCGAGTTTGCAGAAAAGTTCCTGCCAACAAACCCGAAACGCTGCATGAGGCTATTCAGATGTATTGGTTTGTCCATTTGGGAACGGTGATGGAATTAAACGGCTGGGATGCCATGAATCCGGGGCATTTGGATCAGCATTTGTATCCGTTTTACAAGAAGGATATAAATCAGGGCACTCTTGACAGAGAACAGGCAAAAGAACTCCTGGAATGTCTATGGATCAAGTTCAACAATCAAACCGCACCACCTAAAGTGGGCGTGACCGCTTTGGAAAGCGGTACATATAATGATTTTACCAATATCAATATCGGTGGCTTAAAAAGAGACGGCAGTAACGGCGTAAACGCGTTATCCTCTCTTTTACTTGAAGTTATTGACGAGATTCACCTGCTGCAGCCCGGTTGCAATATTCAAGTCAGTCACAAAACACCGGATGCGTTTTTAAAAGAAGCTTGCAAGTTGATAAGGAAAGGTTATGGCTATCCCAGTCTGTTTAATACAGATGAGACTGTGATGGAAATGGTCAGAGTCGGTAAGCGTATTGAAGATGCAAGAGAAGGCGGTTGCAGCGGTTGCATTGAAACGGGCGCATTTGGGAAAGAGGCTTATATTCTCACAGGATATCTGAATGTACCCAAAGTCCTTGAACTTACCCTCAATAATGGTATTGATCCCTTAAGCGGGAAAAGAATCTCTATTCAGACCGGTGATGCATCGGATTTTCAATCCTTTGAGAGTTTAGTAAATGCCTTTAAGCAGCAATTGGAATATATTGTAGATATAAAAATAAAGGGAAACAACTATATCGAACGGATTTATGCCAAACACATGCCGGCGCCTTTTTTGAGTGTTCTCATCAGTGACTGTATTGAAAAGGGCAAGGATTATTACAATGGTGGTCCAAGATATAACACCAATTACATCCAATGCTGTGGCATCGGTACGATTACCGACAGTCTTTCAGCTTTAAAGAAGCATGTGTTTGATGAAAAACAGTTTGAACTGACAAGATTGATCGATATACTCAATCAGAATTTTGAAGGTGAAGAGATTACCCGACAATTTTTAATGAACAAAACCCCTTTCTACGGAAACGATGATGATGATGCGGATGATATTATGCGGGAAATCTTTGAGTTGTTGTATCAAACCATTGATGGGAAAAAGAATACCAAAGGGACTTTTTATCATATGAACATGCTGTCCACCACCTGTCACGTCTATTTTGGTAAAAAACTGGGAGCTACTCCAAACGGCAGATTGGCACACACACCGGAATCCGATGGGACTTCTCCTTCTCATGGGGCTGATACAAACGGTCCCACAGCGGTGATCAAGTCTTTATCCAAGATGGATCAGGTGAAAACCGGTGGTACTTTACTCAATCAAAGGTTTCTTCCCTCAGTCATTGATGGAGAAGAAGGTGTTGAAAAACTGATGCAGCTCATTAAAGCCTATTTTAAACTGGGTGGCCATCATATTCAGTTCAATGTGGTGGATTCAGAGTCTTTAAAGGATGCACAAAAGCATCCTGAAGAATACAAAGACTTACTGGTCAGAGTCGCGGGATACAGCGATTATTTCATCGATTTGGACGTATATCATCAGGAGGAAATTATCGCCAGAACAGTTCAAGAGGAATTGTAAAATAAAACGGCCGGGAAGCTTTAAACTTTCCGGCCGTCTTTTCTGTATTTTCCGGTGGTTTTACTGATAAAACATCCCCAGAAAACATCAAGGAGATTTACGCTCCTGATAAAAAACGGGTACCAAACCTTCTCAAGGGGTTTCATAGATAATTGCATCTACCGTCAACAATCGTTTTCAGGATACGTTTTTTGTTTAATCGATTCAGTAGTTTTTGCTATAAAAACAGGCTGAAAATCGCTACATTACTGAGGGTGGGATATAGCGAATTTCATTAATTACAAAATCTCCTTAAGTCTGTTTTAAACAGACTCAATATCATTGTACTACATTTCAAGCATTTTTTGATGAAATTTCAAATAAGAAAGGTTTTTAACGTGTAAAAATAATCTAAAAAAGACAATATTATTGTAAAAATTTCATGTATATTTGATTGTTGCGGGTTAATGTTCGGATTGCATACAATATGAAATTTTGTTTCTTCCGGTATTTTTTGAATGATAAAGCGCCTTATCTGCAAGATCTACATAATATTCAACGGATTTATCCTGTTCTGGAATCAATGAACACGCTCCGATACTGATGGTGATTACATCAGAACATTCTGAATATCGATGGGGTATTCTTAAATCGCTCACAGCATGCAGCATGTCGGTTGAAACTTTCATAAGACCTTTTTTATGGGTATCGGGAAGAATACATAAAAACTCTTCTCCACCATAACGGCCTACCATATCCGTTGGCCTTTTTAAGGTATTGGAAATGGCTTGAGCCACTTCATAAAGCGTTACATCTCCGGCTATATGCCCATAGTTGTCATTGTAGTTTTTAAAAAAATCGATATCAAGCATGATAAACCCAATGCTTTTACCATGACGGATAGCCAATTTCGTTTCCCGTTCAAATGCTTCCATGATAGCTCTCCTGTTTGGTATGGCTGTTAACCTGTCGGTATTGGACAATCTGATAAGCTCGTCACGATACTCTTTCATTTGAAGATGATTCCTGACACGTAATTTGACGATATCTATATTATAGGGTTTTCGAATATAATCAACCGCACCCAGATTCAGTCCTTCCGATTCGTTTCCTGAATCATTAAGGGCAGTGACGAATATAACCGGTATGTTTTTTAGGTCAGCATCTTTTTTCAATTCTTTGCACACTTCAAATCCATTCATACCCGGCATCATGACATCCAGAAGAATCAAATCCGGTTTGCTTTCCTTTGCGATTTTGAGTGCTTCTTCACCGCTTTTGGCAAAAAGTGTTTTATACTGCTCTTTTAGTGTGGTGTTAAGGATGACAATGTTTTGCGTCACATCATCTACAATTAAGACAGTCTGTTTTTTATCCATTATTTCGTCCTCGCTTTGAGCTAATAGGAGATGTTTCTGTGATTTTGTTCAATTCTTCTAAAGCCTCTTGATAGTTTAGGTTGATTATCTTTTTCTTAATTTTCATGATATGTTCATTATACCCCATATCTTGCAGGGTTTGTTCTATATTTTCGAGAAAATCAATTGCTGAAAGATCATTTTGCATGAGCATTTCTTTTAATGGTTTGATTAATGAAGCTAATTCTTGATTATTTGAAACGCTAAATATTCTGTCTGTTCCAGCTTTTTCATAAGATTGACGTGGTTTCCAGAATTGATTGATTTTTTCAAAAAGCCGCGCTTTTTTTAAAGGCTTGGTGAGATACGCATCCATTCCTGTCTGATAGCATTCTTTTTCCTGATCTTTCGTTGCCGTTGCCGTTAAGGCAAAGATGATCGTTCGCTTTAAGTGATGTTTTTCTTCATACTCCCTTATGATTTGTGTGGTTTTGAGTCCATCCAAAACGGGCATGAATAAATCCATTAAGACAAGTTCCGGTTTTTCCCTTTTTATAATGTCAAGGGCTTCTTCTCCATTAATCGCTTCAAATATCCTGATATCTTTGTCGAATTCCCTTAAATACTCTCTGAATAAGAATCGGCTGGTTTCCACATCATCGACAATCAAAAAGGCGGTTCTTGATGGTGCTTCTACCTGTATTTGGTCTGTTAAATCTTTTATATCTTCATTCGTTTGTTCAATTTTCAATTCGTTCTCTTTTTCCTGAGTTCTTTTGTAAATTGCCTGAAGTTTGAAGTAAAATGTTGACCCCTTTCGCCATTCACTTTTAAAGTTTATCTCACTTCCCATTTTTTGGGCGATTCTTTGAGATATGATCAATCCCAATCCCGTTCCTGAGAATTTTTTCGTGGTGGAAGTATCCCCCTGTGCAAAGGCTCTAAAAATATTTCTTTGTTGTTCTTCTTTCATTCCGATGCCGGTATCTTTGATGGAAAAAAAGTATTCACCTCTTTGCTCAGATAAAGGTGTAAAATGAACAGTTAATTCTACACGACCTTTTTCGGTAAATTTTACTGCGTTACTTAACAAATTAACTAATATCTGTTTGAGCCTCCCGTGATCCACATAAGCAAATTTAGGAAGTTTTTCTTCTTTGTTAACCAGTAAATCCAGTCTTTTTTTACCGGCTTCAGCTTGCACAGTTTCAACGGATTCCTGAATGAGCTCATATAAATCCGACAAGGTTTGTTCCAATTGTAATTTTCCTTCTTCGATTTGAGAAAAATCAAGGATGTCATTGACAATCGACAATAAGGAATTGGCATTGAGTGAAACACTATCAAGAAATTGTTTTTGTGCCGTGTCTAAGGGAGTGCTTTTCAACAGGTCTGCAAAGCCGATAATGCCGTTTAGAGGCGTTCTTATTTCGTGACTCATATTGGACAAGAATTCTGTTTTCGCCTTTCCGGCAGCTTCAGCTTTTTTTTGAGCCTCTTTGAGCTCCGTGATGTCTATACCCGTTGCCATTACCGATTTTTTACCGTTGTAATCTACCAATTTCAGATTGATTTTTTCCCAAAAGACCCCACCGCCTTTTCTTTTTGCTTGCCATTCAAAGTCCTGCGGACCTTCCGTTACCGCTTTTTTGATCCATTTCATGGCTTCATCGTAAGAATAAGGGGAATCACACATCATATTTTCAAAATCAAATTCATCTATATGCTTTACACCGTATAAAGCGAGAGCTTTATGATTAGCTTCAATGATTTTTCCCGTATCTTTATCGTGAATCAAAATCGATACCGGAGAATCCCAAAAAAGAGAACTGAATTGTTTTTCGCTTTTTTCCAATTCCACATTGGCTTTCGTTTGTTCACTGATGTCCCTTATGAAAACGACCAATTGAGGTTTATTAACCGTGAATATGGTTACACTGATTTCAACATCCAAAATCTTCCCGTCTTTTCTTCGGTGTTTTGTTTGAAATCGGTCAGAGCCGTTTCTTAAAATTTTTTGTTTATGATAATTGATTTCATCTTCCGATTCAATGGCTTCGAAATCAGCGATTCTCATTCCTAAAAGCTCATCTTTTTTATAACCCAACATCCTGCAAAAAGCGTTATTAACCCTTGTTAGCCGACCATCCATATTTGCGATAAAAAAACCGTCAATGGTGGTTTCCAGTATGGTCATGAGTTCTTTTTCTTTAGTGCGATTTTTTGTCACGTCCCTTGCAGCAGCAAAAATCAGGTTACCGTGAGGATGGGACCGCCATTCGATGATTTTGTACTCTCCGCTTTTTGTCAAATAGCGGTTACAGAAATTTAGAACATTTTCTTTTTGGCTGAGTTTTTCCATCTCTTTTTTTGTGAGGTCTATATCGTCAGGATGAACGAAGTCTAAAAAATGTCTTCCTTCAAGTTCCTTAATGTCATATCCCAGCAAACGTTCCCATTCTCTGTTGAGTTTAAGGAATCTGCCTTCGGAATCGGCAATGCATAAGAGATCAAGATTAATATTGAAGAAGTTTTCATATTGTTTGAGTCTCTCTTTTTCCCTTGTTATGTCCGTAAAAAGGGTGATAAAAAAACCTTTTTGAGGCGAAAAAACGTGAACCTTAAACCATTTACCCATGTGGTTACTGTAAATTTCATAAATCTCATAACCGCCATGAAGTGCAATATGGTTTAAAACCTCTTTCTGATAGAAACAATATTTTTCTCCATCCCTTTGGATTTCAGAAAATTTGTGTTTTACAAATATATCCTTTTGAAGGCCCATGATTTGCTCAAAGAGGCCGTTGAATTCTAAAAATTCAAAATCCACTGCATTTTCGTTTGAATCCAAGTTGATCTTTTGATAGGCATATCCAATGGGTGAATTTTCCAATAACGCTTTAAGATGTTTGCGCCGCATTTCTCCCCCAAAATAATGATCAGGATTGTTGGAGTTTCATTAATATTTAGTAAAATATCATTACTGTATTATACCATTTGACAACCGTTTACGAAAAGACTAACAGCTGATGATTTAATCTTCAGAAGCCTTTAATTGATGATACAGATCCTGAAGGTCTTTGCATAAAAAGGCATCTACCAATCTCGTTTCATAAAGGGTTCCTTTGTAATTCTGTATATCTTCATAAGCTTCTTCGATGGTCATTCGTTTTCTGTAAGGCCGGTCGGATGTCATGGCATCAAAACTGTCCCCAAGTGCGATAATTCTTGATTCTAAAGGAATAGCTTCGCCCTTTAAGCCATCCGGATAACCTGAACCGTCCCACCTTTCATGATGGTATCGAACGATTTTGGAAATCTCCGTCATCCCCTTTGTTTCCTTTAGAATTTCTTCGCCTTTTACCGAGTGCTTTTTGATTTCGTTGAATTCGTCCGGTGTCAAAAACGTAACTTTATTCAAAATAGCTCTAGATATGAAAATTTTACCCACATCATGGACAAGACTGGCCCAATAAATTCTGTTGATAATTTCTTTTGACAACCCCAGCTTTTCTGCAAGCATTGCTGAATAAGCAGCCACCCTTTCTGAGTGTCCGCGGGTATAAGCATCATAATATTCGATGGCTTTAACCAGCGAAAGGACGATGTTTGTTTGGAATTCTTCTTTATGTTTTGCGGATTTTTTTAATTCTAAAAAGGAAGAGGCAATCTTTGAGATGGAATTCAACATTGATTTGGTGTCTTCAGAAAATTCTTGATCGCTTTCTTTGGCAATGTCTAACGAAAGATTACCAATAAATTCCCCTTCAATATAAAAAGGTAGGACCAAAGATTGTTTAAAGGGTTTTACGGCCTTTCTCAATATCTTTGCATCAGAAGGTTTAAAATCTTTATCATAATTATCGAATAATCCATCAACAATCTCTACAGTTTTCTTCAAATGAATCTTTTCTGCTTTTAATCTTAGTTTTGAAAGACTATTCAAATCATGACCTACAGCAGAGATAAATTTCCATTCTCCATCTTCGATCATAGAGATCGTACCGTAATCGGCTTCATCAATGATATCCAGTGTTTTCTCCAAAAAGAGATCCAGAAAATCCTTTTGGTTTAAATCGCGAATACTCAAAGCGCCAGCTATTAAAACCAAATCTTCAAACTTGTCCAAGGTGTCTTTCAGCCGTTCATTTGTGATTTTTAGCTCTGAATAAGTTTCCTTTACTTTGGTTTCTACAACATCCAATTTGGCATTCTTTTCTTCAATTTCATCTGTTCTGATTTTTATATTATGTCTTAAATAGAAGATACCCCCGATTAAGATCAAGACTGAAATCGAAATAATAACCAGGATTTGAACCAATAAAGGGTTTTCGACAAACTCTTTGTTATGAAGATATTTTTCAATGTTTCTATAAAAGAAAGAATCGGGATTTTCCTTCATGATTCTTAACTGTTCATCAAATTCAGCAATCAATGCTTTACTTTGTGGATTCGCTGGTGAAAAGGCGAGTCGGATATCAGATGGATTTAATACAATGGGTGTGGATTTAAGGGGATATTGATTGGCGTTCATGGCGGCAAATAAACTGTCCACAACACCGGCTTCTGCCTCTCCGGTTGCAACAGATTGCAGAACTCCACCATAATTAAGTTTTTCAATAAAAGTGACTTCAAGATTTAATGATTCAAAAATCCGTTTAATACCAAACATCCCGGTGTAATTGATGGCATTTTTGGCAACCGCGATGTTTTTGTTCTCCAGCTCCAACAGTGAGTTGAACTTTGAATCAATGGGAACGTAAACGGTTCCGTAAGAAGACAAAATATGCTCCTGATTGTAAGCAAACAATTTTGCTCTTTCTGAAGAGTAAACCATTGCCGGTAAAATATCAATTTCTCCACTTAAAAGCTGGTTGTATAAGTCTTCAAACTCCCCTTTGATATATTCGGTCTCCCAGCCATTAATTGTGGCAATTTCATGAATCAGCTCAGGGTATATTCCAGCCGTTTTTTCTCCTTCCCAGCCGATAAGAGGCGGACCGGGATACACTCCGATTTTCACAACTGAAATGGTTGTTAATGAAATCAACAGAAGTATAACTAATACGATTTTATTTTTCATTCACTCATCCTTTAAAAAAGCTGTCTTTATATAAGTATTTGCTGTAAATTGTGCTATGCCAAATTAAAACACACTCATGTAAAAATTCATAAGGCTGACGGGTTAATTACTGTTACAATGCTATTTTTATGAATATTAGTAAAAAATAATATAACAGTGTTCAATTATTTTGTAATCTCAAATGTTTACAGTATAATAAAAAACAAAAACTCACAGGTAAATGAGACAATCTATTTTTTCGGATGAAGAAAACAGCATGAGATGGAGTGAAAACAGATGAAAATTGAACGTTTAACAAAGGAAAAACAGGAACTGGTCAAAGACCTTTACAGATTGTGTTTTGCTGCTCCCTTTGATTCAGATTCCTTTAACGCTTACTTGAATTCCGATGATCTTTGGGAGTTTGTTTGGGGAGTAATTGAAGATGAGTTATTAATTTCATCCTATGTGGCCTATGAAGGACAAGTGAAGATCAGGTCGATCCCCTTTGATGTCTACTATTTTGATGGGTTTGTGACCCGTCCCGGCTACAGAAACAGTGGTATGGGCAGAAGTTTGTTTGAAAATCAGAGGAAAGTGGCCCGGGAGAATGGAATCAGGTTGTTTGCCTTGGATCCCTTTAAAAATAGTTATTACAAACAATTTGGATTTGAAGATGCCCTTGATTTATTAAAAATCGAGATTCCAATGAGGAATCTTTCCAAAGAAAAGATCCGGGATCTTTACCCTGTTAAAACAATTTCTGCGTTTCATTCTGAGAAGGCTCGCAAAATCCTGAGAGAAATTTATGACAGGGAATGGCATGAGGGATTCTATAATCCCATGCGTTTGCCGGATGCTTATTTCAACGGCATGTTCAATAATAAATCCTGGAAGGTGTGTTGTTTAACAAATGAATTAGGAAGCGCCATTGGGAGTGTCTTGTACGAGATAAAGGAACGAACCATGACAGTTTACAAAATGTCCTTTTTTGATTTAAAGGGTATCCTGACTTTCAGAGATTTTTTCGGTCAATTTAGAGATCAAATCGATACCATCACTTTTTTCAAAGCACCACCTGATTTTCCCATCGATCTGTTTACAGATACCTGGCATGCCGGCAGTTCTCATGTGATTATGCGGGTTTATCCCACCAGAATGATGCAAATACTGGACATCGAATTTGCCATCCATCAGCTCTTACCCGTTTTAAATCTTCCTGAAAAGCCTTTGGAAATTCAATTTGTTGACCGACAAATCAAAGAGAATAATACAGTTTTGTCTCTCTCCAAATCTGGTGTGAAGAAAGCTGACAAGAAAAAAGCGAGTCTAGTTATGGAAGTCTCTGATTTTGTACCGGTACTTACAGGAAGGACCAATATTTCTGACCAATTTAAAAAAGGAAAGTTTAAAATCGAAAATCATGTGAATCCCTTTTGGAATGACAATCTTCATCCTGATGTCATTCAAGAATTAAATCACGTCTTTCCAAAAGCGGCGACACACAACAACGAGTTTTGTTTTTAACACGAACCTCGTTTCTTCGGAGGTAAAAAGATGAGAATAGGTGCATTTTCAAAGAACTTTAACGTTAGCAGAGAAACCGTGCGTTATTATACGGATCGGGAATTGTTAACCCCTGTAAAGATTGGTAACAGCAATATTTATGATCAAAATTGTGTTGAGGATATGAAAAACATCCTGTTGTTGAAGGATATGGATTTTACCATTGAGGAGATTTCCAGATATTTTGCCTTTTTCAGGTTGTCCACCAAACACACAATTACCATGAAAAAAGACCTGCTCTCCCTGTTTGAAGAAAAATATGGCGATATTGAAAGAAAAATCGAGGAGTTGATGATTGCAAAAAGCGATATTTTAAAGAAGATAGAAGAAATCAAAGCTTTTGAAGAATTTGAGACGGATGGCGATGATCAACCCGGTTTTCCCATTGAGCTTCTTAGGATCCTTGTTTGTCCTGAGTGCGGGAAACCTTTGCATATTGAAAATGGAGAAATCTCATACAATAGTCTGATTTCAGGAACGATGAAATGTAAATGCGGTTATAAAGCGGAAATCATTGACGGGATCGTTGTCTTTGAAGGAGCGGAATATGACGAGCTTTTTGACCGAAAATTTGAAGGGGCCAAATATAAAAAGTATTTTGAGAAAAAAGAAGATCTCATCAATCATAAACAGATGTTGCCTTCGAGCTATATTAACGCTTTGACTGCAGGAACGAATTGGCTTGGAGTCAAAATGGCCAAAGAAATAAAAGATGGCAGTATTATCCTGGATCATATGACACATAGCGGTATTCTCAGTAACAGAATTATTGACGCCTTACTGGAGCAAAAAAACGATTTCCTCTATATTGGACTTGATCCAAGGTTTTTACTGATTAAAAATTTCAAACGGATTCTGAAGATGAACAAAAAGAATCCAAGAGCAATATTTATGTGCGGTGATTATGAAAAAATGCCACTTGCAAAAGAGAGTGCTGATTACATTTACAGTTGTTTTGGTACGCAAACCTACGGTATATTTAAAAAATGCTCTCCAATCAACACCATCCAAAATTTTTTAAAACCGTCGGGGAAATGGTTTGAGTTGTTCTTTTGCACCCATAAAAGTAACATGATTGAAGAGGAATTCAAAGAGATTGATTTTCTTTTGGATTACGATAAACTCATAAGTCATTTTTCATCATTTCAAAAAGTATCCTATATCGAATCCGATGAGCTCAAACAAAAAGGGGAATTAACCTTTTATTTTAAAAACCAGGCTAAAATCAATTTATTGTCATTTATTGGAGAAAAATAATCAGGAAGTA
>CAYOFT010000028.1:0-17193 GCA_964403295.1 uncultured Thermotogaceae bacterium
TTGAAAAACATGATAAGGTGTTGGTCGTTCAAACCGCTCCTGCAACACGTGTTGCCATCAGTGAAGAATTTGGTATGGAACCGGGGAGTGTTTCCACGGGTCACATGGTCGCTGCATTAAAAGAACTTGGTTTTGATTACGTTTTCGATACCAACTTCTCTGCAGACTTAACCATCATGGAAGAAGGCTCTGAATTACTGGAAAGGGTAAAAGAAGGCGGACCGTTCCCCATGTTTACTTCATGCTGTCCAGCATGGATTAACATGATGGAAAAACTCTATCCTCAGTATAAAGAGAACGTCTCTTCTGCAAAATCTCCACAACAGATGCTTGGGCCAATTATCAAGACATATTTTGCTGAAAACATCGGTGTGAAACCGGAAGACATCTACAGTGTTTCAATTATGCCTTGTACGGCCAAAAAAGACGAAGCCGAAAGACCTCAACATGCCATGGAAAATGGCGATCCATGGGTAGACCTCGTCTTGACGACAAGAGAATTGGGGAAATTGATCAGACTTAAGAAGATCCCGTTTGCCTCTCTTGAAGAAAGACAATACGATGATCCACTTGGAGAATCAACCGGTGCGGCTGTTATATTTGGAAATACAGGCGGGGTTATGGAAGCTGCTTTGAGAACCGCTTATGAACTGGGTACCGGTAATCCGCTTCCGGATGTGAATTTTATGCCTGCCAGAGGATTGGAAGGGATTAAAGAAGCCAGTGTTGATTTTAACGGCATTGATTTTAAGATTGCCGTTGCTCACGGGGGTAAAAATGTCCGTGAATTAATGAGACAAATTGAAAGCGGTGAAAAATTCTATCATTTTGTAGAAATCATGGCTTGTCCCGGTGGTTGTATCGGTGGCGGTGGAGAACCATACAGCCTTGACGGCGAAATCCTTGAAAAACGAGCTAAAGGTGTTTACTCCATTGACGAAGCATTGACGCTCAGAAAATCTCATGAAAATCCGTCAATTACCAAAATTTATGCAGATTTCTTTGAGAAACCATTAAGCCATAAAGCGCATAATCTTTTGCATACACATTACACCGATCGTTCCAAAAATAAGGTTATAGAAAAAACAACGGCAACTGAATAATTACTTTTTTAAATATTTTTAAAACAAAAAGACGCATCATTGCGTCTTTTTGTTTTGTCATAATATTTTTCAATATTTATGATAAAATAAGAATATTGTAAAATAGTTCAGGAAACCGTACGACTGGAAGATTGGTGATTCATATGTTCAAACAACAACAGGAACTTGAAAAGAAAATAAAGCTGGAATATAACGGAATATTAAAAGAACGGGGTTTTTCTCTTAAGGTCATTATGTTCAGAGACTATTTGGCAAAATTGGATTTACTGGATGAACAAAACAGGCTTTGTTCCCGCTTTAATTTATATTACAGCCCAAAAAGAAAATCGTTCACCATTACATTTGAAAAAGTGATAGATGAAGAGACAGAAAATCTTTTAATCAATATCTTTGAAGGAACAAAACTGCCAAAAGACCCGAATAATGCTTTGGAATTTGAATATCAGGCATATGTGGATGGGAGCTACATCAATTCAAATACAGGATACGGAGCAGTGATACTCAAATTTGGCATCCCAATAAAAAAAATTAGCGGTCATTTGGATGCCTCTGACGGGTTACGACAGGTAACAGGTGAACTTCAAGCCGTTCAGGAAGTTTTAAAATACTGTAAGGAAAATAACATCGAGGAAATTGCTCTCTTTTACGACTATACTGGAATAAAGGAATGGGCAGAGGATTCCTGGAAGGCTAATAATGATATTACCAAATCCTATAAGGCCTTTATGAAAAAAAATGCTATTAAAGTTCAGTGGTTTAAAGTAAAAGCGCACTCCGGCAATCTGTTTAACGAAATGGCTGATTTGCTCGCAAAAAAAGGAGCGAAGGGGGAGGTAGGATCTGATTTTTAACAGCACGAATTGAGCTTCTTTCTCATCATACTACCCATTTTTAATTCAACATCTTCAACATTCTCAAACTTGACGATAACTTTTTCCTGAGGATGAGGCGCATCTTCTCTTAATTCACCGGTGGTACCTTCCACTATCTTTAAAACTCTTGTGTAAATCGTCTTATCGGAACCCGGTTCGATGATTTCCACTTTATCACCCACACAAAATTTATTTCTTTGCTCGATCTTCCAGCAACCTGATTCGTAATTATCACCGATAACAATACCTATGAAGCTGTATTCTCGGATATATTTACTAGTATCATAGGCTTGAGCTTTGCTATATTGGTTGCCAAAATAAAACCCTGTTGTAAATTTTCTATGGCTAGTTTTTTCAATTTCTTCCATCCAATAGGGATTGAACTGCCAATTCTCGGAATCTTTGTAATAAGCGTCAATCGCCAGTCGATAAGCCCGGACAACCGTTGCCACATAATAGGCACTTTTCATCCTTCCCTCAATCTTAAGGCTGGCAATACCCGCATCAATTAAATCAGGTATGTGTTGGATCATGCAAAGGTCTTTTGAATTTAAAATATGGGTACCATGCGCGTCTTCTTCGATGGGATAATATTCATCCGGCCGTGTGGATTCCACCAAATGATATTTCCATCGACAGGGATGAGAGCACTCTCCTCTGTTGGCATCTCTGCCTGTTAAAAAACTTGACAGTAAACACCTGCCTGAATAGGAAACACACATAGCTCCGTGAACAAAGGCTTCCAGTTCAAAAGCGTCGTCAATTTTGTCTCTGATTTCCCTTATCTCTTTTAAACTTAGTTCCCGTGCCAAAACGGCTCTTTTCATTCCCTGATTCTTCCAATATTGAACGGTCCGGTAATTGGTGGCATTGGCCTGGGTGCTCAAATGAACTTCCATTTCCGGCACAGTTTCTTTAACAACCAAAAATATTCCCGGATCGGATATGAGAACGGCATCGACCTTCGCTTGAGTTAAACCCTTTAAATAGTCTTCAAGCCCAATTAGATCTTCATTATGTGCCATGATGTTGACGGTCACATAGACCCGTTTTCCTTTTTCATGTGCATATTCACATGCTTGTGTGATTTCATCCAAATCAAAGTTTTTCGCATTTGCCCTTAGGCCAAAGGCAGTACCTCCAAGATAACAAGCATCTGCGCCATAAAGGAAGGCCATCTTTAATTTTTCCATGGAACCGGCGGGTGCCAATAATTCAATTTTTTTCATTTATCTCACTCATTTTTAGTAAACTGTTTTTTGATGTCTTCTTCCAAAGTTTCGGGAACATATCCCTTAATTGATTTTTTTTCTTTAATTCTTTCTCTGATTTCAGTAGAAGATATTTCAATATAAGGAGAGTCGTAAATGGTGATTTTTTGCATATATTTGGAATCAACGCTCACTTTCCCGGAAAAGCCTCTTCTTTTAAAAACGGCCAACTCGCAACGGTCAAGAATATGTTCATAATACTTCCATTTATGAAATGAAGACAGTGAATCTTCACCAATGATCAAAATAGGATATTCATGATAAAGTGCATAAAAGCGTTCGATAGTTTGATAGGTATAAGATGGTATATCATTTTCATCATCTCTTTCAATATCCAAGGTATCTGTTCCATCAATTTTTGAAAAAACTCGAGAACACCAATTGTAACGATATTCAAAAGGCAACTGATTTTCCATCTGTCTCTTAAAGGGAGAACACCCTGCCGGTATGACATACAGCTTTTGCAATCCCTCTATATAATCAAGCATCTTTTGTACGATGATAATGTGTCCGTTATGGATCGGATTGAACGAACCACCAAAAATGGCATATTTCACTGCATTCACCTCATAAAAAAAGGAGCCGATATTTCAGGCTCCCTCTGGTGAGTGTGGAGGGGATTGAACCTTCGGCCTCTTCCGCGTCAGGGAAGCGCTCTCCCACTGAGCTACACACTCAAAGTACTGTTATTTTAACATACCCTTTGTTAGTTGTCAAGAAATCCCTTCTCAAAAAAAACCAAATTAAGGGACAGAATGGTGATCTGCCCCTTTGTTTTACTTATCTTAAAGCCGCTTGCAGTGCCAATATTTGTGGATAGCTCATACCAGCCTTTTCCATCAGATATCTGATAGCAATAAGGCCTACATTATCATTGGTTACTTCATTTCCGTTGTTGATGGATTTGAAGATACCCCTGATGATATTTTCAACGGCATCATAAGCCTTGGTTCCTTTTTCCACATTATAGTAGTTTTCATATGATGTGACGTAATCAGCGTATATTTCATCAACGGTTGCTCCCATGAGTGCTCCCAAAATAGCAACCGTCATACCTGCGCGGTCTTTTCCTTCAACACAATGGACCAAATAAGGCGGCTCTTTTTCAATCATAAACATCAGACCCTTTTTGAGTTTAGCCGCAAATTCATCACTCAAAAGATCTACACCCATATTCAAGTTAATCATGTTTCCGGAATCTTTTATTGAGGCATAATAATTTGAATAGGCTAAAAATTCTGATAATTCTTCATTTGAATCTGAAAGGTTTATGACCGTCTTAATACCGGCTTTTTCAATCAAAAGGCTGGCATAAGGTGCCCTGGGATCATCTATGGAAGGATGACAAGAACGATAAAGTGTGTTGGGCGCAATTTCACCCATTGTGACTTCACGGAAATTGGCAAATATGGCATCGGAAGCATAATCTTCCCTTACATCAGTTCTTACAAGATTTCTGATCTCCAGTTCCTCAAGGTAAGCACTCTTTTCTACGAGTTCATAAGAAACAGGTGATCCCACTTCCAAAGAATACGTTTGAGCAAAATTGGCGTAATTTAAGGCCATGGCCACATGTCCACCGGAAAGCCTGACCAATGGGTTTCCCCTGTCAACATCTCCGTATGTCGTTACGAAAGGCGCCTGAACACTTTGTTCTCCCATGGTGATTAAAAGCATATCCCCCAATTCAAAACCTTCTGCCAAAAAATCAGCTTCAGAGATATCGGTATGGACATTACCATATTTGTCCACCTCTGCAACTGTTCCTGATATAGATGCAAAAATCAAGACAACAGATAACAACAATAATGATACTAACAAAACTTTCTTGTTCATAAAATCCCTCCTCTTATGAAAATTCTCTATTTATTCTTCTGAATTTTCGCCCATGTATCCCTTAAAGCAACCGCTTGATTAAAGACGGGATATTCTTTGGTACTATCTGAATCCGTACAGAAATATCCCTTTCTTAAAAACTGGAATGTATCACCGGGATTTGATTCCACTAAAGCAGGTTCCACCATACAGTCTTTTAAAACAACCAGTGACTCTGGGTTCAAATAATCCTTATATGTTTTCCCTTCTTCCATATCTCTCATATCTTTTAGTGTAAAGAGTTTATCGTATAGACGGACTTCGGCCTTTTTAGCATGTGCTGCACTCACCCAATGCAGCGTTCCCTTAACCCTTCTGCCATCTGGGGTTCCTCCTCCCCTGGACTCGGGATCATAAGTGCAGATAAGCTCAATTACGTCCCCATTTTCATCCTTAATAACCTCTTTGCAAGTGATATAATAAGCAAACTTTAAACGAACTTCCTTACCCGGAGATAATCTGAAATATTTTCTCGGGGGGTTTTCCAAAAAATCATCCCGTTCAATGTACAATTCTCTGCTAAACGGTATCTGTCGGACTCCGTCTTCCGGATTTTCAGGGTTGTTTTCCCCTTCAAAATATTCCACCTTGTCTTCCGGATAGTTTTCTATCGTGACTTTTATGGGATCAATAACCGCCATCATTCGCCAGGTAGTCATATTCAATTCCTCTCTCAACACATGTTCTAAAAATTCATGGTCCACCAAACTGTTGGCTTTGGCAACACCTATTTCCTCTACAAATCGCGCGATCGCTGTGGGTGTAAAACCTCTACGTCTCAATCCAGATAATGTGGGCATTCTGGGATCATCCAGACCTTCTACAATTCCAGTATTAACCAACTCAAGTAATAATCGTTTGCTCATAACGGTATAACTAAGCTGGAGTCTTGCAAATTCATACTGATGGGGAATGTTTGGAACACTGACATTTTCGATAAACCAGTCGTACAAAGGCCGGTGATCTTCGAACTCTATTGAACACAGCGAGTGAGTAACACCTTCAATGGCATCTTCGTAGCCATGGGCAAAATCATACATGGGGTAGATACACCACTTGCCTCCTGTTCGGTAATGTTCCTTTTTTAGAATACGATACATCACAGGGTCACGCATGTTGATATTGGGGTGAGACATATCTATTTTTGCCCTCAACACTGCCTTTCCTTCTTCTATAAGACCATTTTTCATATCCTCAAAGAGTTTCAAATTTTCTTCAATGGATCTTGCACGATATGGAGAATCTACACCAGGTTTGGTTAAAGTTCCGCGATTTTCCCTGATCTCATCTGCTGTTTGATTGTCTACATAGGCCAACCCTTTTTGAATTAATTCAACCGCCCATTTGTAGAGCTGCTCAAAATAATCGGAAGCATAACATAACTTATCCCATTTAGCTCCCAGCCATTGTATATCTTTTTTCATGGATTCCATGTAATGAATTTCTTCTTTTTCTGGATTGGTATCGTCAAAACGAAGGTTGAATTGTCCGTCATATTGCTTTGCCATGGTGTAATTCAACAAAATAGCCTTGGCATGACCAATATGAAGCTGAGCGTTGGGCTCCGGTGGAAATCTTGTCACAACCCTTTTTACCTTTCCCGTTCTTAAATCCTCTTCAATAATCTTTTCAATAAAATTCTTTGATTTTTCCGAATCTGTTACCATTAATGAATACCTCCCATTTTATCTCAATAGTTGTTTTTTGAAATGTGTTTTGGTAGTTTATTATAAAGAATACGAAACAATGTTTATTATACTCGATTATTGGTCAGATTCAAAACGAACCCTATGACATTTTGACTGTTTGTTTAGTGTTATAATAAAAACTATCTGATTATCCAGGAGGATGAGAAAATGATCATAGACAAGGTCATCGAAAAATACGTTCCTAGAAAAAAACAGATTTTACTGCTTTTATTGACCTCGCTTCAGTGGATGCTTGCAGCTGCGGGTGTGATGGTTATGTCTCTTACTTTACCGTCAATCTTGGAAGAGCTTCCGGGAAGTGTTCAGATGAAAGGATCGTTGGCCAGTTCGGTATTTGTAGGCATGCTTTTCGGAGCTTTGATTTCCGGCTTCTTATCAGACTTGTTTGGTAGAAAATACACCAACATCATTTTTTTAGTTGTAGCCGGTATTTTTTCAGCCATGACAGCCATGGCACAAACCGGTCAGGAATTTGCCCTTTACAGATTACTTTCAGGATTCGGTTATGGTGGGCTTTTACCTGTTGTGAATGCTTATCTCACAGAATTCACATCCATTAAAATTAGGGGCCGATATTTAACTTATCTTGAATCCAGCTGGGCTATTGGTAGTATTTTATTAGGTCTTTTCAGTGTATTATCCGTTAATCAATACGGATGGCGTCCTTCCTATTTTGCATTGGCTTTCTTCTCCATTCCTTTGTTGATTATCACTTTTAGCCTTCCAAAAAGTCCTAAATATGCCTATCTAAAGGGAGGCAAACCTGCTCTTGAAAAATCTCTTCAAGTCACCATCCATGAAGATATTGAAATGCATAAACCTGTTAAGATACCGGTTTTTGAACTGTTAAAAGCCAAATATCGTTCCAGAACGCTTATGATATGGTTCGCGTGGTTTTCAGTCAGTTTTACTTATTACGGTATATTCACCTGGGCACCAAAGATCTTTGCATCCAGAGGCATTGAACATACAAACGCTTTGTGGTACACGTTTTTTATGTTGCTCATGCAGCTTCCGGGATATTTGTTGGCTGCCTATCTAATCGAGAGAATCGGAAGAAGAAAGACAGCCATGTTCTTTTTTACCGGTACAGGTTTGGCGGTTCTGTTGCTTTTTACAGTCCACTCAACCCTAACATCACTTTTATTTGCCATCGTTTTATCGGTCTTTTGTATGGGTTCCTGGGGATTTGTCTACGCTTACACGCCTGAATTATTTCCAACAGAAATGCGCGCATTGGGAAATGGCTCTTCGGGAGTCATGGCAAGGATCAGTGGTATCATTGCACCTTTCTACGCCACATTTTTGATCGAAACCGGTGGCAATACCACCGTTATCATGACCATTACCTTGGCCCTTTTAATGATCATCGGTGCGATACTGTTCTCAAAATACGCTATTGAAACGAAAGAAAAGGCAATCGAATAATAGACTCATGAATGTAGTCCACAACACGTTTTAACTAACTTTTAACCAAACCCGGTCTTTTCTTCGTCTTGACAGGTACTTTAGAACACCCTATATAGTTTCTACTGATTACACACAAAACATAGGGTTGCCAATTTAAAAGAAAAAAAGACGGACTGAGCCGTCTTTTTTTCTTTTATGCAACACTTTAAACATTATCTGTTTAGATTTTTCTCATCAAAAATGACATTGGGAAATTCTAACAAATATTCGTAATCCTTTGTGGATTGTTTATCAATAATATCCTTCATCAGGAAATAACTGCCCCGTGGAATGAGTTTCTTGGTATCAAAGTCAACTGTAATCATGCCAAAACGCATGGAATAACCACTTGCCCATTCAAAATTATCCACCAAAGACCAATGCAAATACCCCTTTATATCAATCCCATCTTCTATGAGGCGTTCCACCATATTCATATGTGAGACTAAATAGGTCTGTCTGTTGCCGTCAGCTGCATCAGCTGTGCCATTCTCAGTCACAAAGAGTGGAACCGAATACCTTTCATGCACATATTTCAAGACATTGTAAAGCCCCTCAGGATAATATTCCCAGCCAAAATCACTCGTAATCCTACCATCTGCTGATTGACTGTTAGGTTGACAACCTTGCCCGTAATTGGAAAGTACTTGCGGTGTCCCATTCTCATCCATTGCCACTTTCAACCTGGAATAATAATTGACCCCAAGAAAATCCATTTTATCTTTAACCTGATCCAAATATCTGGATAACTCATAATTGATCATTAACTCAACCGCTTTCTCATCACCGGTTGGCCAACCAAGGGCGTAGATGCATCCCACCGGTTTTTCACTGTGCTGTTTGATGGCATCATATCCTGCTCGATGGGCCAGCATTTCATGCTTTAAAGCCTTCTCTGTTGCATCAGGGGACATCAAAGCAGGCGGAAAACCCATCTGAATATTGTTATACGGCATGGCAACCACATTCGGTTCATTTTCAGTAGACCAGTAATCAACCAGATCATCTATTTTGGAGGCCATAAATCCCGCATATTTTTCAAATTCCTTAATGACTCTCTCATCTAACCACCCAGGAGCTGAAAAATCTCTTTCACGGTTCAGTTTGATGGGATCATGCAACCATAAAGGCAGTGTAAAATGATTAAGATTAAGCATCAATTTGATCCCGCGGTCTTTGATATCTTTCATAATTTCCCGATAATGCTCAAGTGCTTCTAAATCTGCGGCCTTTTCCAAATCATCCGGACTCTCACAATCAAAGGTTGCCTGTGGAAAGATTCGTGACCATTCCACACCGATTCTCAGCATATTCATCCCTGCATTTTGAGCCAAATCGTGAAAAGCCTTATAATTCAGCCAGTAATTACAACCCTTTTCAGGATCATCCCCACTGACTAAACCATGTTGTGCATTTAACTTATCTTTTGTCCAGACATACCAGTCTGTATTTTTGTCAACAGCTTTTCCGCTGCCCATTTCCACTTGGAATCCCGCTGTTGAAGCTCCGTAGTAAAAATCCTTTGAAAACATACACACTTTCCCCCTCTAGTATTTTGCTGTTAATCGTTCTATAGAGCTCTTTAATAATTTATTGTAAATTGGAAATCCTTTTCAGACCATGGCTCTCCATCTAATTCTCCTGCAGGATCTCTGCTAACGGTTATATTGGCATTAATTACCACAGGCCCATCCGCATCTGGGTTTGCCAATGGTGTGAATTCTTGTGATACCTTCAAATAATAATTGGAAGAAGTGGCACTAAAAGTCCTCACATAATCCGGTTCTCCAACAGGTACACAGTTTGGAATGTTAAAATTCGGTTGAAGATAATCAAAGACCGGAGTGGCATATACTTCCACAAACTCCTTGTTGACACCTATAAATTGAACATAGGCTTCAAAATTAGTGCCTGGTGTTACAGTTTGCCCATCTACAGTCAAAACCATTTGCAGATTAGATGGAAGTGAGGGTACAACTCTCAATGAGGTTGTTTTGGTTATAGCCGTATCGCTTGCTCCGGGAACGATTTTAAAGTTAACCTGATTCTCTCCGGTTTGTAAGGACACTGGATTAGTGACACCATCTTTGTCGCCAACTGAGAACCTTACGGTATATTTCTTCTTTTGACCGGAAATCGTTTGCTCATCAAAAGTAGAATTTGAAATAACAATCGCTGTGTTCGTTCCTTCAGGAATAATACTGGGGGTCCAGGAGGGTACATTATAAGGATTTTCATAGATGAAATCGCAAACAAAATCAACATATTCATCCGGATAGACTAAGTCTCCACCGTTATTCTCTCCCCGACCAAAGTTGATGTCCGTTATATCTCCAATAACAACATTAAAGTTCTTAGTTGCAGTCGTTGAAATACCCTCAATCTCAGAGAATACCTGTATAATCAAAGTAGATTCCCCAAGGTGTTCCATGAGCATTTCTTCTCCTACAGGCCATGACCAATCATCATTACCGATGGGTATGGCAGAAATTTCCTCTTCATTTACACCATTTTGAACGGTAAATTTAACTCCGCCTTCTTCTTCAGGAACACCGGGAATATTTCTTGTGTTTACAATCGGATTTAAAAGTTCCTGATAATAAACGGTATTCCCGGGATATTTGATCTCCGGCTTCAAATCATTAATTGGTAAAGGTGTAGCTTCCGAAGATGCCGTGTCAAGAACTTTAGGTGTTGCAACGTTATTATATACAAGATCCGTTCTTATATCATATTTTTTGTTTTCATTAAACACAACACCACTTAAATGAACAAATCCAACCTCTGTTGTCGGATTCAGATCAAACACCTTATCACAGTTGGTTTTTGCACCATCGATATACAAATCAACATCAATATACTCGGTCACTTTACTGATGTTTATCAGTTCAAGTGTGATGTCAGATTCACGATAGACAATATAAGGGGTATCCAACAGCAGATTTTTAATCCTGACTGTTGGTGTAGATACATCAAAATCTCTCGTAGTTTGTGTTGAAAAGTCCATATTCCCTCTGGCAATCAATTCAACTGTTACTTCCGCTTTATCTTCTCCCAATTGATCGTAAAGAGGTCCGCTTTCGAAAATCAACTCAGCGTTACTGGTTGGGAAAAGTCCCTGGTTCTGGGCATTACTGATGGCTTCATCGGTGCTTAATTTTGCCTTGAACTCAAAATCGCCACTGTATAATTCTGGTTCATTTAAAAGTGAAACGGTGATTTTCGGAATCTTCCCTCCCACAAATTCACCATCCGGATCGCTTTCAATAAGAATCCTGGGAATAAACTCTTCCACATCCAAAGTGTATGTGGCTTCCTCAACTACATTTTGAAGTGTGTCATCAAAAGCCTCATAAATTTTAATGGAAACGTCTATATTCTCAAGTACTGCCGGTTTAAACTTGTAAGAATAATAGCTAATGTTATTTTCATCGCTTGGTGTACTGCTATATGGTTCAATAGACCCTTTCGTTTCATCAACAACCTCTACAACAGGCGATTTTATTTCCATATTAGGGGCGGAAACATAAACCCTGAATTTAAAGAGATTTTCATAATCGTTGTTGGCGCTCTTGTAATAAATTTTACTTGGTTCCAGCAATGTAATGGTAACACCCGGGTTAACCATTTCCAAAGGAGGTGTGGAAAAATAAGTTAACTGATAATTGTCGATATCAATGATTGTCACATCTGCTGCCAGTTTGAACGGAATCTCTTTATTCAGTTTAAAAGGTTTCTCCGTTGTAAATTCCTTTTGGTCGGTACTGACTCCCATGATGGGTTGTACATTTGGAATCATTTGCTCAGTCACAGGATCCACCAGGTAAAACTGAACAGACAGAGAATAATCTTCAAGATTTGACAGTATCAGACGAGCGTCAAATTCTTCTCCCAACGTGAAGATTGTTTTATCCGGAATGGTTGTAAAGCTTTCCATATTCAAAGCAGGCTGCCCAACAGTAACCACCTTCGATGCTGTATCCGTGTGAATTTCCGTTCCGATGGTTGCTATCATATTGGCAGAGGCAATGAATGTTCCTTCTTTGGTTGGTGTCCAGTTTTCCTCAGTCCGATAGATATAAGCATCTGACGTCCTTTCAAGATTAAAGGCCGTTTCATCTCCAAAACCCGTAACAGAAAGTGTCCCATCAATGTTTATGGTTTCCGGTATGGCCCTTTTAATGTATACTTCAAAATAAGTCTCGCCATAAACCATTATTTTTTGTCCTTCTACCGGTTTCAGATTAATGGATTCTATTTCCAATGTTGGCTCAATCAGATTAAAGAGTTTTGTTTTCAAAGATTCATTCCCGAATGAATCTCTTATTCTAA
This sequence comes from uncultured Thermotogaceae bacterium, assembly GCA_964403295.1. Lineage (GTDB taxonomy): Bacteria > Thermotogota > Thermotogae > MWEM01 > MWEM01 > JASUTC01. The sequence continues at coordinate 12,612 of CAYOFT010000028.1, forward strand.
CTTTCACCACATGTTGTCCCGCGCCCAGATTTATAGTAGATTTTTGAGCGGTATACAACTTTTGATCGTTGTTCACAGTTGTTTGCCAGATGAGAGGATCGTCATCCACACTCATCTCAATCACCGTAACAGATGCATAAGGATTGGAAGTATCTGTCTGAAGCTTTATTTCAACCTCATCACCGATATAGGTCTGAGAAGGTTCCACTGTAAAGGTGAGTGTGGGATCAGGCGACAGTACCTCGAAGGCATAGGTCTTTGTATATTGATATTCATCCCATTGCACGATGGCTTGAGCAATATGATTCCCCTTTGTATCTGGACTGTAGGAAGCCTCATAGATGTTTCCGTTCTTTTGAACATTTGTCAGTCCCGCTTGATTCCCGCCCGGAGTAGATACGTATAGCTGTACGATTGGGGAAATGTTCAAGTTATTGGCCGGAGGAATAACGGAAATAGAAACATTGGCACTGGCTCCCAGAATAATAGGATTCGGTGTTACTGCCAATTCACCAATTGTTGGCCATACAATACCGGTGGGGTCTTTTACCCTGACTGATTTGGTGGCAGAAGCCTCATTTCCGGCTGTATCCTTTGCTTCAACCGTAAACAAATACGTTCCCGTTGCACCCGGTGTCCAGTCTGCTATGTAGTAATAATCATCAAAAGTATTTGCGTTGAAAACCGTATCTTCATTTCTGATGATTGGTTTTCCCTCAATTCCAGAATCATAATCCTCAACGGTAAACGGAAGTTCAACATCCACACCGGTGTAGGCAACACTTGGAAGCAACATTTGAATCAAAGGAGGCTCTCTGTCAATCTTTTCACCTTCCACCATAACCGGATCGCTGCTTCCTCTTGCATCCTGAGTATCTTGAGCAACGACGGTAAAAACATTTTCACCCTTCATCAGGCTGTAAGTCACCCTGCCAGAATAGGTTTCACTGTTGTTTGCCATAAAGGACTGATAAGTCGACCCGTTGACCAAGACAAAGATATTGGTTAATGTTTCACCGTCATTGGCTGTGGCAGTAAATTCAAGTTCCATTTTTGTGCCCATCTCAAACAAATCACCAGAAGGTGTAACACTTAGTTGTACATCCGGAACTTTATGATCCTTTTTGATAATTTCAACTTCCTTGGATTCGCTGATTTTGTTACCATTTATCGCCTTAATCTTAATAACCTGATCTTCTTCAACCCTGATTAAATAATTCAGATAGTAGTTTTCCCGAAGAGGATCGAAATTAAAACGCCTGCTCCACCCTTTATTTGAGATCAGTTCTACATTTTCCAGATATGACTTGGGGTCCTCAATTTGTGCTGTTAAATAGATCATCTCACCATCAAAAGCCTCAACAGGAGAGACGGTTTCCAATGTGATAGTCGGTTTGGAATCAACCCGAGGTGGCGTTACATTCAAGTTATACCTGGAAGATGAACCGGTTAGGTTCGAATCATTTGAGGCATATCCCTTGATCATATGATTACCAATAGGTAAATTAACACGGGTTGTAATCTCTCCTTTTTTAGCTTGGAGATATTGCCTTTGACCGTTTATTTCATAATAAACACTCTGAATGTTGGATTCTCTCTCTTGAACGTTCAGCATTAAATCGTATTCATTTGAAGTAAGTGAAACCCTTTGGGCATTGACGATGACATTGGGCGGAGAATAATCCGGAATAAAATAAGAAGTGTTTTTTGAAGGTAACCAAACGGCATTATCTTTTTCGATTTTTTGAAATGGACTTTCTGCATATATTTGAAAAGACGAAGAGGGTACTGTAAACAAAAAAGAAGCTCGGTTTGAATTATCCCTTTGCAATTCAATTTCCTGATCGTTGATTTCATCCACTAAAACTACTCGGATAAAACTCAGTGAGCCTGAGGGTTTTGTAGAAACAATCACTTCAAACTCTTCCCCAATGTATGAAGGCTTTGGTTCAACGGACAAAGAAAGCTTTGGCCTATCCGGCACTGTTGGATAAAGCCAGTCTGTTAAAAAAGTGCAGCCAACAGCCAGAAAAATCAAAACACAGATTAATATTAATAAAAAAGTTCTTTTTAAAAGCATTTAAACCACCTCATTCATTGGAGAAAAAGAAGGGTTTTTCAGAAACATTACCTCTGATGTCCTCCGCTGTGAGTATCAGCTCCACCCGATCGTAATTATCCAATATAATCGGTGAACCGCTACTGGTTAATACCATGGCCTTAAAGGTTTGCTGTTTGCTGTCAGAATATTCAAATGGGAATAAATCAACTTTGGCCGGTTCCGGATGGCCATCTTTTGTATAGACAAGCTTTTTCTTTTTTAAAGTCTCATAAGGATCAGATGGTAAATCAATCAGACTGTCAACAACCACTTCAAACAATTTCGACGGTTCTGAAGGAGATTCCACTTTATAAGTAATGACCGGTTGATTCACATAAGTTTGGGACGGCTCTACACTAAATGACGTTTCTCCGTAATAGGGTATGCCATCTTTCCTGGCTTCAACATAAACCACATAATCACCGTATTTAATATTTCTGTAAACGGCTCCGCCTATCATGGTATTGTTATTTGCATTGGTGGTAAAGTCCGTTCCAACATCGGGAATAATAGACCAATTTTCCGAATCATACGTCAAATCGGAATCAATACTAAACCGCAAAGTTTCGCCGGCAAAATAAGTATAAAGTGCTCCCATGTCACCGGCAATTTTTTCTACTGTAATTTCTGCCTCTTTCCATGAAGTCACATTGTAATTAAAGGTTTTTGGTCCAAAAGTCGTCGTATTTCCCTTTCGATCTTCAACGGTTACCAGCAATCTATAAATACCACTTGGATAATCATAAGATCGAATTCTTATGGGAATATACTCCTGGTATAAAGCATCTTTAGCCAAATAAGTCAGATCAATCGTGTCCATAATAGGTGTTTGATTTTCCCCTGAAATCTTCCAGGTTAAGGAAGCTAAACCGGATGGATCAAAGGTATCAAACATATCTCCCTTGTCTTTCACTTCAATATAAAGCGAAAATTCATCGGTAACGGAGAAATCCATATAGCCAATTCCGGGTCCCGCATCCACATAATCATAGTCGATGATTTCCGGAGGCGTATTATCTGTATATGCGGCCGTAAGCATTAAATCCTTTTCGATAAAACCTGATCCGTCAGCATTGAATCCCTCAAAGACAAACCTGAATTTATTTTCACCCTCAAAGATAATGGGTGTTTGTAAAACCTGATTCATTTCAGGAATATTCAGCTTGGCAATACAAATGATCTGTTTGCCATCATCGCTGACGATTGCCGATTCAGGCGGAAATCCTGAAGTACTCATATCTCTACCGTTAATGTATAATTTTGATTTTCCTACAAAGGAAGCTAAAATTGATTTTGAAAAGAGCATGGATTCATCATCTTGTATTTTCATCCATAAAAAGGCATCGTTCTGATAGTTCGGGATAAGAGTAGCATTCTCAGTCAGGTAAAACTCAAATTCCGTTATCGTAGCTGGAGATGGATCAACAATATGAAGAACTTTACTTGCACTGATGGTATCTTTACTGATTGTTCTCATTTGAGTGCTAACTAGAAAGTCACCTGCAGACTCCTCATTCTCAAAATTGACCATGGCTGAATTGGGATTGAGGTTTTCAACACTCAACCAGTTTCTGTCATTAATAACTTGTACAACATCCATTTTTAAGTCTTCAGCGGGATAATACCCTGTATATTCGTATTTAATCACAACTGAAGCCGGAAAAGTGATGGGTGAAGTAAATGGCTTCTTAGTATTGGGATCCAAAAACGAGATTTTGCAATAATCTTCTAAATCAGTCTCCCCGCCTCCACCAAAAAAGGGCAGGTTGAAAACTGCACAACCGGTTATAAAAAGTACGACTATTATAAATATCATCAAAAAGGCAATATTTTTCATCGGATCACCTCAATCAACAACTCACCTAATCAAAGCCTGTTCAAAATAATTATACACCACAAAATTATCGGCAATTTTACCGATTTATAAAAAGACAACTACTATATCTTTCTATTTTTAGTATTCACTTTCCCAAAAAAACTAAAATTCATCCTTTTTTCGCAAGCGTTTGAGTGTGTCCTCCAATACCCTTTTACTCTGCTTTTCAGCTTCAGCGGTAATCGTCAGGCTATAACCGATCTTTTCCCATTCTACATTCTTTCTTAAAGCCTGTAAGTGAGGACTTTTAAAATTAATTAAAAGGATTGGTTTAATGACTTTTTCGGAAAGATTATTCAAATCCGTTTCTTCAACTTTACCAGGGTCTTCTTTTGCTTTTTGAGCATAGTCTGCAAGAGATTGACCAAATTTTTCTATGGCATCGAGAAATTCTCTTTTTTCCATTTTTTAACCTCACAATCATGTCAGGTAAAATGACATTATTTTCAAAATAATCATAGCATGATTATTAACAAATAAAAAAACGGCTCTCTTACGAGAACCGTTCTCTTTATACATTGTCGTTTCTAACCGCAAAAATGTATCTTACTTTGGCTCCTGTGGAGGGATTTGAACCCCCAACCCTGCGGTTAACAGCCGCATGC
>CAYOFT010000029.1:0-16525 GCA_964403295.1 uncultured Thermotogaceae bacterium
AAAATTGTTTATCCGAATTCACAAGATTGCAATAAATATCATCTCTTAGATAATCAATTTGTTCTGCTGTTTTGGTTTGAGGATCACCAATAGCCAGAATTTCAAAGTCATTAGCTATTGTGGTTGAATAAAGCGGAAAATTCAAAGGCTCTGGTATTTTACCAGTGGGGTCTATACCAGGGTATTTGAGCTCTGGTGAGCCTTCAGGGTAATGAATATAGAAAAACTGAGGGATATTAAATTTATTGACTTGTGTCATATATCCAGCAGGTTTTGTAATAAAAACCACACAATTATCCTTTGCCGGTAGTTCATAGTAACCTGCATTATTTGTTAAAACACAGTCCAATCCATTTGAAACGACAACATCCTGAATTCCTGTTTCCCCTTGATCTAAAACACCATTTTTGTTTACATCCAAATAAACATATCCTTTAAAGGAATCTGCAAGTACCAATGTGTAAAGGACAATTAACAAGCAAAAAAGAACCATTTTCTTCATTCTCTCTCCCCCTTATAATTAGCATATAATAAAACAGCTTAAATAGTAGCATAAACCAATAGAATTATATCATGTGATTGCTTTTTCTCATGTTTTTATACAAGTGAAACAACTTAAGAAGATGTATTTCTGTGTTATAATAAATCGAAAATGTGATCTGGAGGGAGAAAAAGTGGACAAATTAAAATTAATCTATGGACTTCTTTTTTTGGTTTTAGGTGTCGTCGCATTGTTGGCTGCGATAAATGCAATAGAATTGAGCTGGGACTATTTTTGGCCCTTATTTTTATTAATTCCGGGCTTGACTTTTGAATACAGCTTTTTTTCAAAAAGGGGAAAACATTCAGGTGATGCGGGTATCCTTGTTCCAGGGGGAATTTTAATAACCATATCCATTCTATTCTATGTGAATATCTTTTTCGGATGGCATTTAATGGAAATTTTGTGGCCTGTTTTCATTCTAGCCCCTGCAATTGGGCTTTTCCAATTTTATCTGTTTGGTTCCAGAAACAAAGGCTTGTTGATTCCCGTCGGAATATTAACCGGTGTTGGACTTTTTTCTTTGATTATTACAATGTTGAACATAGATTTCTTTATCTATATTTTCTCCATTATTCTCATAGCAATTGGTGTATACTTTATCTTCAGAGGTGTAAAACGACCTGAATAAAGAATTTTTAGGAGGTTATGGGATTCCATGAATGAAAATGAAGAACGCTTGACTGAAGAAGAAATGGAATTGATTTTAGAGAAGTATAGCAGAATTACCGGCAAATCAAGGTTGATTTTGGATTCTAATGAAAAGTTAAAGAAAATGGTTGAAGATTATAAAGCAAAGCACGGTGAAGATATTCCTGATGCTGAAGTTCTTTTGGATTTTGTTCCCTACCTTTTGGAAAAAATAGAAAAAACAAAAGAGGAGTAAAACGCCAAAAGTGAATTGTTCTATAAGTATCTTGAAATATCATTTCTTTCTTTTTGCAAAAAAGAATAGAAAATAGAGCAGATTGGAATATTCATCTATAATAAATGTTGAAGCAAGTGCTATTAAAGGTATAACCATAAGAGTAAACGATATGCTGATTTGCCTTTTTAAGAGGGCTTCTTTAGTAACATCTACTTTAATGAGCGCCTTATGGCGTTTGATATACAACCATCTGATTAAGATAAACAATTCTACGAAGAAAATATTCAAATGAAATAACACGATCGCCAGAGGGATGGAAGAAAAATCATCCTGAACAGATGTTGTAAAGGGGATCAAGACGATAAAAAACATACAATACAAATTCAACCACATGTGTGTGTTATCTGTTTTCTCCAGATAATGCATTTCTTTGTTGTTAGCGATCCATATAGAAGCTAAAATAAAGAAACTGGTAAAATATTTAATAAAGGTTAAATGCATTTCTCCCAGTGTTTGTAAAAAGTCTGCCGAAGTGAGGATTCCTTCCGGATTCGGTATTTTAATATCCAATACCAGTAAAGTCATAGCAATTGCCAATATTCCATCAAACAATGCTTCGGTTCGGTGAAGACTTAATGTTAACGAATCACGATCATTTTCTTTTTCATTGATTGAATTGTTTTGTATACTTTTTTTAACACCCATATTTTCACCAGTAGCATTATAGCATTTTTTTTCATTTTCATATCTTCATCACGATTATTCAAAATAACATTTTATTCTTGAGAAAACTCAGGTATAATTTAACAACACTAAAATCTGTAATAAGGTGGTGGAAATTGGACAAGACGATTGTTATAGGGGCAGGGCCAGCAGGTTTGATGGCAGCTATAACCGCTGTTAAATATGGACACTCAGTATTATTAATCGAAAAAAATGATCAACCTGCAAAAAAACTTTCTATAAGTGGAACGGGTCAGTGCAATATAACTCATGTTGGAGATATTACTTCATTTTCTCAGCATTACGGTGAAAAAACAAAAATCGCTTCCCGTATTCTCAAGCGTTTCTCAAACGAAGATCTGATTCATTTTTTTAGCAAAATGGGATTAGAACTATCCGTAAGAGAAGATGGGAAATATTTCCCAAAAACTATGAAAAGCAGTGATGTGATTCACTGCCTGCTTCAAAATTATGAGACGTTGGAAGGAAAGTTGATTTTAAATAATCCGGTTATTTCTGTAGAAAAAAAGGAGAACATTTTCCTGGTTAAAACAGAGAAACAAAGGTATACTGCGAAAAGTGTCATTTGTGCCACAGGTGGGTACACTTATCCTAAAACCGGATCTGACGGACAGTTTTTTTCTATTGTTGAAAAATTGGACCATCACATTGTTCCTTTGGATAAAGGTTTATCACCAATCTTGACTCATGATACAGATATTTTGAAGCTTTCGGGTATATCCATTCAGAATGCGGGCTTGTTATTTAGAACCAAAGAAGGGAAAGCGTTTAATTCACGAGGTGATTTGTTGATCACCCACCGAGGATTTTCTGGTCCCCTTATCTTGGATAACTCACGTTACTTTAAAAAAGACATGAGGATTTATTTGAACTTTACACCTTTCCAGAACAAAGAAGTCTTGGAAAAAAACATGATTGATTATGCAAGAGAACACGGGAAAAAAACGCTTGCTGCCTTCTTTACTGAACATGCTATCCCAAAACGACTTGTTTACACTCTCTTTCATATGGCTAAGATCGACAAAGATATTTCCTTTTCCAATCTGACGATGGAAAACAGGAAAAAACTTTCAAAAATTTTCGCTGAGTATACAACAAAGATAGAGGAATTTGGGTCAATTAACGAATCTATGGTAACAACCGGCGGCATAGACTTAAGTGAAATAAAACTCTCCACGATGGAATCAAAACTTATTAATAATCTATATTTTTGTGGAGAAATGATTGATTTAGATGGTGATACAGGAGGTTATAATATTCAAATGGCTTTTACTACAGGATTCATAGCCGGTATGGCTTCATCTCGAAGACGTTAAAGGATACTTTCATATAAATTATTATTGTATATCAATAAATAAGAAATATCTCTTTTCTCATGATATAATGATACGAAAAAAAGGAAGGAGAAACCATGGAACAAACCCTTTACAGAAAATACCGTCCGGGGCAATTTTCAGAACTTGCAGGGCAAGATCACATTAAACACCTTTTTTCTAAATCATTAGTTGAAGAGAGTTATTCTCACGCCTATATTTTTGCAGGACCCAGAGGGACTGGTAAAACAACTGTTGCAAGAATCATTGCCAAAAGGTTGAATTGTCTTCACCCTAAAAACAACGAACCTTGTAACGAATGCTCGCAATGTGTGGCTATAAATCAAGGTTCGCACATTGATGTCATCGAGATGGATGCTGCATCAAACAGGGGTATAGATGATTTTCGAGCTATTAGAGACAGAGTAGCATACAGACCAGCACAAGGAAAAGTTAAAGTTTACATTATTGACGAAGTCCATATGCTGACCAATGAAGCATTTAACGCTATTTTGAAAACTCTTGAAGAACCCCCTGATCATGCTGTTTTTATTCTTGCTACGACTAACCCTGAAAAGATACCTGAAACGATCATCTCAAGATGCCAAATTATTCCTTTCAGAAATGTAACCGTCAAGATCATATTTAATCATTTGCAGATGATTGCTAAAAACGAAGGTTATAAAGTAGATGATGAAGTTTTTACCTACCTTGCAAAAAGAGCAAAGGGCAGCTTGAGAGATGCTATCGTTTTACTTGAACAAATCCTAAGATTCCTACCGAAAGAAGCGTTAATTCAAAAAAAGAATATTTTACAGATTCTAGGTGGTGTTGATGATGAGGAGTATAAACGATTTATTTCAATGATCGGAAAAAAAGAAAATCAAAACATCATTGAATTTTCAGAACAACTTTACAACAATGGTGTGAATTTCGAAGTGTTTCTTGATGGACTTACAGACCACATACTTGCACATTTGACACAAATGAATGATCCGGACCTTCAAAAACTAAACCTGGGTATTGCAAAAAAGGCATCAGAGATGATCAAACAAATCAAATACTCTGAAAATCCGAATATAATCTTTGCAATAGAATTTCTTGTTTATGCTGAATCACATGGATTATTTCAGCTTGATGAGAAAAAAGAACCTCCAGAAGAAAACGACAAAAAGGCCGAAAATGATCACCATGAGGTAGTTCAGGAGAAAAAGGAAATTATTCATAATACACATGAGTCTATTGAACACAATACCCAAAATCTTGACCACGAAGTGTTGAATAAGATCAAAACCGCTGATATTGATTTGTATATAGCCTTGAAGTATTTACATATTGAAGAAAATCCCGAAGGAACCATAACCATACAAAAAAACTCCAAATTTCCATTCTCCAATTACATCATGGAATTAAAAGAAAAGAAATTAAGAGATTATTTTGATAAATATTCAAAAAAAATTGTAATCATTGAAGATACTAAGGTACCTATTCGTCAATTAAAGATAGATAAAGAAAGTGATCAAAAAAATGAAATTCCAGTTGAAGTAAAAGGAATATATGATAAGTTAAAAAAATTGTTCCCTGAAAGTGACATTATCATAAAAGATAATCAAAAATAGAGAAAGGAGAGATCTTGATTTGGCTAAAAAGATGAGAAGTTTTGGAGGAAAGAGTTTTAGAAAACCTTCCAATCCAGGTCAACCTAAAATGAACCAGTTGATACAAAAGGCTCAAGAAGCACAAGAGGAGCTTCAAAAAAAGGAAGATGAATTCAAAGTACAGGAATTTGAATTTTCTGTTGGAGGTGGCGCTCTTACAGTGAAAATGAAAGGTGATAACACCGTATCAGCAATTGATTTTGACGATGAGCTGCTTGAAGAACCCGAGGATTTCAAAGATTTAATCATGGCTGCATTTAATCAAGGTATAGAAGAAGTTGCAAAAAAGAAGGAAGAGTATCTGGGTGATGTTGGAGGCAACCTAGGATTGGGAGATCTTGGTTTTTAATTTCATTTTTTTTATGATATAATACCTGTGAAAAATTACACAAACAATATCTGGAGGTGTTAGTGAATGGCTAACGTAAGAATTGCAATTAACGGTTTTGGAAGAATTGGAAGACTTGTATTCAGAGAAATGATGAAAAGAGGTGGCTACGACGTAGTCGCAATTAATGATTTGACAGATGCAAAAACGCTCGCACATCTACTCAAATACGATTCAGTGCATGGCAGATTTAACGGTACAGTTGATGCCAAAGACGGTGCTATTGTTGTCAACGGAAAAGAGATAAAAGTTACAGCAATCAAAAATCCAGCTGAGATTCCACATGGTGAAAATAACATTGACATCGTGATTGAATCTACCGGCGTTTTCAAGAATAAAGAGCAATGTCAGGGTCATCTTGATGCCGGTGCTAAAAAAGTAATAATTACTGCTCCTGCAAAAGGTGCCGTCGATGCTACAGTTGTTCTTGGCGTAAATGATGATGTAATTAAGCCGGAAATGACGGTTGTTTCCAATGCCTCATGTACAACTAATTCAATTGCTCCAACAATCAAGGTACTAAATGACAAATTCGGAGTAGTAAACGGGTTCCTCACAACAATTCACGCATATACATCAACCCAAGAAGTAATGGATGTTCCTGGTAAAGATTTCAGAAGAATGAGAGCTGCCGCTGTGAATAGCATTCCAACTTCTACGGGTGCAGCAAAGGCTGTTGGTCTTGTTTTACCTGAACTTAAGGGAAAACTTGACGGTATTGCGGTCAGAGTTCCTGTTGTTGATGGTTCTTTTACAGATCTGACTATAAATCTTAAAAAAGGTACATCAGTGGAAGAAGTAAACGCAGTCATTAAAGAAGCTGCTGCAAATGAATTGAAAGGCATCCTTGAATATACTGAGGAAGAAATCGTCAGTTCAGATGTCATAGGTTCTACCACCGCCGGTATCTTTGATGCAGGACAGACAAGAGTCATTGAAGGTACTCTGGTTAAAGTTGCTTGCTGGTATGATAACGAATATGGCTACAGCTGTATGGTAGTCAATCTGGTAGACAAACTTGAAAAAATGCTTTAAAGAGGAAATATAATCAAATAATAGAGAACATTTAAAGGCACAGGCTTCCTGTGCCTTTTCTACAAGAAAAGATAGATTAAGGAGGTTTATTATGGAAAAATTGACGATAAGAGATGTAAAACTTGATGGAAAAAGATGTTTGATGCGAGTTGATTTCAACGTACCCTTGGATAAACAAACACACGAAGTAACTGATGACAACCGAATCAGAGGTGCACTGCCTACTATTCAATACGCCATAGATAATGGCGCAAAGGTTATCTTAATGTCTCATTTGGGACGACCGAAAGGAGAAAGAAAACCTGAATTTTCTCTAAAACCTGTGGCAGACCGTTTGACAGAACTGTTGGGACAGAAAGTCATTTTTGTTGAAAATCTCATTGGCGAAGATGTTACTCAAGCTGTTAATGAACTTCAGAATGGACAAGTCCTTTTGCTTGAAAACACTCGATTTGAAAAGGGTGAAAAAAAGAACGATCCCGAATTGTCCAAACAGTTGGCTGAATTGGGTGATGTGCACGTTAACGATGCCTTTGGAACAGCACACAGAGCACATGCATCCAATGTGGGCGTTGCGGATTATCTGATATCTGTCTCTGGATTCCTGTTGGAAAAAGAAATAGAATTTCTTGGGAATGTTGTTGAGAACCCTGAAAAGCCATATGTTGCAATCCTTGGCGGGGCAAAGGTTTCAGACAAGATCGGTGTAATTGAAAATTTGATTGCTAAGGCAGACAAACTCATCATTGGCGGGGCCATGATGTTTACTTTCTGGAAGGCAAAAGGATTTGAAACAGGAAATTCATTGGTGGAAGAAGATAAAGTTGATCTGGCGAAAGAATTGATGCAAAGAGCTGAAAAACAAGGGATAGAATTGATGCTTCCTGTTGATGCATTGGTAGCCGAAAAAATGGAAAAAGGCGTTCAAACAAAAACGATAAGTGATCAGGAAGGTGTTCCCGAAGGAATGATGGGATTAGATATTGGCGAAGCATCCATCAAGTTGTTTAAAGATGCATTGAAAGATGCCAAAACCGTTATCTGGAACGGCCCCATGGGTGTTTTTGAAATAGAAGATTTTGCAAAAGGAACTGAAAGTATTGCAAAAACACTGGCTGAAATGAAAGATGCCAAAACCGTTATAGGTGGCGGGGACAGTGCAGCAGCCATTGCAAAATTTGGTTTAAAGGAAAAGGTTACACATGTCTCAACCGGTGGTGGTGCTTCTCTTGAAATGCTTGAAGGAAAAGAGCTCCCCGGGGTATCCAGCTTGGCTGACAAAAAAACACGACAGGTAGTGGTAGCCGGTAATTGGAAAATGAACAAAACGCCCAGTGAATCTATGGCCTTTGCCAGAACGCTATTAAATAATATTACACCAAAAACCGAAAAGGTTGAAATCGTTGTTTGTCCTACTTATGTAGCTCTTTCAGATGTTCAGAATGTGTTAATCGGAACAACAATTGAAGTAGGGGCACAGAATATCTACCCTAAAGTCAACGGAGCCTATACCGGAGAAATTTCACCGACTATGTTGAATGATTTGAAAGTAAAATACGCCATCATCGGTCACAGTGAAAGAAGGGCTATATTTAAGGAAAGTAATGAATTGATCAATGAAAAAGTCAAATTTTCACTGGAGCACCAATTGATCCCCATTTTCTGTTTAGGAGAGGTTTTGGAAGAAAGGGAATCAGGTAAAACTTTTGAAGTCCTGGAAAAGCAGCTTAAAGAGGGGCTAAAGGATATCGGACCTGATGAGATGAAGAAAACAATCGTGGCCTATGAACCCGTTTGGGCGATTGGAACCGGAAAAGTAGCCTCCAATCAACAGGCACAAGAGGCGATTCACTTCATCAGGGAAGAATTGGCAAAGATGTATGATACAACCATCGCTAACGAAGTCAGTATTCTTTACGGCGGAAGCATTAAACCTGAAAACTTCGCTGGCATATTGGCACAAAAGGATATTGACGGCGGTCTTGTTGGAGGTGCCTCACTTAAAGAGAGCTTTGTGGAATTAGTTGAAATTGCACAATTAATGACTAAATAGATTATAACAAGAAAAACGTCCGGGGTACCTTGGACGTTTTTCTTTTTAACTAACCCGTTTTAGACTTATTTTCTAACCAGAGATTTTTACCAAAACTGTACAAACTTCTGTTTAATCGATTTTACCTAATTTCATGATGTTGTACCTTTTACTATTAAATAGGTTTTCAGAAGTCTTTCCCCAACTTTTCTTAAATCCCTTTCCAGAGCTGTTTCTCGTCCATTTTTTTTAAGCTTTTTTCTTAGATCTTCATCATTCATTATTAGGTCAGCCTTTTCAATAAACTCGGATATATGTTTTGCTTTTAAACAATTAAAACCGTCTGTTAACCAGCCTTTATATACTTCTATGTCTCTAACTATTACGGGTATTTCCATTGCCAATGCTTCTAAAACAGCTATTCCTTCATTTTCGACATAGCTTGGAAACAGGAATACATCTGCAGCGGAAAATGCCCCTAATAAGATTTTTTCCTCCACAAATCCCGGAAAAATAACATTGGGAGGATGGTTCTTTAAAAGCCTTTTCACCTTAAATGGTAATAAGGGTACTTTTTTGGATCCAAACCAGATAAAAGTCCAATCTTTTTGTTGTTCAGCTATTTCACAGAAGTCCAACAATCCTTTCCGAAAAAAAGGCAATCCTACCGATATAACAACAGGGCTCTTAGGATTAAACCTTTCTAAAAAGATTTCTTTACAGGTTTGATTTTTAGTAAATTTTTTAGTATCTACTCCATTAGATATTACATCGATTGGGGTTTTAATCCCATAGTTTTCCACAATTTGCTTTGTATAAAAACTCGGAGAAATCAATCTGTCAGCAAGATAATATAAATAACGAATCCACTGTTTTAATAACGGGGCATAAACATTACTGAGTAAAAAACTGTTTTGAAAATCTTCAAACGTGGTGTGCGTAGAAAAAACAACAGGAATTCCATTTTTTCTGCATTTTAATATTTGTTTGTAGCTGCTATAGCATATTGTATTTAAATGACAAACATCAAAAGGTTCATTAGGATTGGTGGTGTATTCAAGATTTATAGATTTCAAAGCTTCTTTTTGATGTTCAATTGCTTTTCCTACACCTGATACCTTAAATGCCCCATTATTATTAGTATGTAATAATACTTTCATAATAAAAACCTCAAATTTAATCAACCCCTTGTCTTAAAATTGCCTTTTTATTATACATGAGCAATATTTTATAGACAAAAGCCCGTTATATATTTTCAGAAAATAATTTTCATTCAAAAAACATTTTATTTGAAAAGAGCGTATAGATTCGATTTATAGTAAGTACAAATGTTATAATACCAAAAAGAAACCCAAAAGGGGGAATCTCCTATGTGTGGAATATTTGGTATTGTGGGAAAGAAACATCGATTGGGTGAATTGATTGAGGGATTAAAGAAACTTGAATACAGAGGATACGACTCAGCTGGTATTGCTTATGTTTCAAATGGACGGGTGGATGTTGCAAAACAATCTGGAAGGGTGGCCGTACTGGAAAAAATGTACGAAGATAGGGCTTCAACTTTTATCAACGTGGGAATCGCTCATACCAGATGGGCTACTCACGGAAATCCTAATGATATCAACGCTCATCCTCATACAGACTGTACAGGAAGAATTGCAGTGGTTCATAACGGTATCATCGAAAACTTTAACGAATTAAAACAACAATTAGTCAATTCCGGTCATTTTTTTAAATCGGATACAGATACTGAGATCATTGCTCATTTAATTGAAGAATATTATGGAGGAGATATTTTTAACGCGGTAAAAAAGGCTATCAAAAGGTTAAGGGGTGCATTTGCAATTGGTGTGGTTTCTGCCGATGAGCCGAATAAGTTGATTGCAGCTCGGGAAGGCAGTCCTCTAATAGTTGGAAAAACAAAGGGTGGCGGAATTATCGCTTCAGATATCACACCCATTTTAAGATATACCAAAGAAATGTACTTTGTTGACGATGGCGACATCATTGAGATCAATCTAAATGAAATTCGCTTTGAAGATTATTTTGGAAAACGGCAGCAGAAAAGTCCGCAAAAAATCGATTGGGAGGAAACCGCTGCAGAAAAATCAGGGTATAAATTTTTCATGGAAAAAGAAATCGCAGAAGAACCGGATGTTATTAAAAAAGCATTAACAGGAAGAATTTCAGAGGGAAAAATCACTTTGAATGAAATCTCCGAATGGAAAGATATTTTACAACAAATCAAAAACATAAAAGTAATTGCAGCTGGTACCAGCTATCACTCAGCAATGGTCTTCAAATATTTTTTAAATGAATTATTGCCAATTTCAGTAGAAGTTGAAATATCATCAGAATTTAGATACATGAGACAATGGGAATATAATGAAGAACAATTGTTTGTTTTTATTTCACAATCAGGTGAAACACTGGATACATTGGAAAGTCTACGACTTGTAAAACGCCTTGGAGGTAAAACACTGGCCATATCGAATGTTGTGGGATCGACTATAACAAGGGAAGCAGAAAAGACTATTTTTATCAATGCAGGTCCTGAGATTGGTGTGGCTTCCACCAAAGCTTATGTGGGACAGTTGATTGTACTCTATTTGTTGGGTGCAACCATTTGCCAGGCAAAGGGCTGTGAAATAGAAAAGGCATTTTTTAAGGATCTTGAGAATATGCATCAGCTGTACGAAAACGCCTTAAAACAAAGTGATGAAATAAGAGAAATCGCAAAAAAATACGCCCATTTTCTTCACTTTATGTATATAGGCAGAAAAGGGAATTACCCCACCGCCATGGAAGGGGCATTAAAATTAAAAGAAATCTCATACATCAACGCTACCTGTTATGCAGGTGGGGAATTGAAGCATGGTCCCATTGCATTACTGGACAGTGAATTCCCCGTGTTTGTTATCATTCCCAAAGATGAACTGTATCAAAAAATGAAAAGCAATGTCATCGAAACCAGAGCGAGAAATGCACGATGTATTTCTCTCACAACAAACGATAACCTGGAGGCAAAAACCTTTTCAGATGATGTGATTTATATGCCTCATTGTTCTGACTTTTTGTTACCTCTTTTATGTGCTCCCTATATTCAACTTTTTGCTTATCATATCGCAGACATGCGTGGTCTAGATGTAGACAAACCTAGAAATTTGGCTAAAAGCGTAACAGTGGAATAAAAAATCAGAAAACCAGGCATCTCTAAAGATGCCTGATTCAATTTTTCTCTAATTCTTTTTGGATGACACCTTTAATAGTTTCCCATTCACTAATTAGATTTTCATAGTTTTGTTTGACTGATGTGAGATTATCATAGTTATTCTCTATCAACTTTGCAATATGGCCTAACTCCATAAAACAGATTTCAAAAGCGGTGCCTTTGATGGCATGTGCTTCTTTTTTTATTTTCTCCAATTCTCCTTGACCAATAGCATGTCCTAGAATAGAAACTCTTGATTCCAAGTCAACTTTGGCGGTCTTTAATATCTCTTTCAAGGTTTCTTCGTCATGACTAATCTTTTTTAATATTCTATCCAGATCAAAGTGTACTTTTTCATTGGATTTCAGTTCTTTTTTCATCTCTATCTTTTCAATTGCATTCAAAGGATTTACATATTTTAGGAAGCAGGCTATTAATTTGTTTTCATCCACCGGTTTAGATAAAAACTCATCCATTCCCGCTTTCATGCTCCTGACTTCTTCTTCTCGGATTGCACTTGCCGTTAAAGCCACAATAGGGGTATGATATTCCTCTTTTTCCTCTAATTTTCTGATTTCTATTGTTGCTTCAATCCCATCCATTTCCGGCATTCTCAAATCCATCAGTACAAAATCAAATCGTTGGGTTTTACACAATTGTAATGCTTCATAACCGTTTGCAGCTTCGGTTATTTTTACATTCTGTATATACTTGGCAAGTATTGTTTTAAACAAAATCATATTCATAGACACATCTTCAGCGATCAATACATGAGGCGGTTGCTTAAAGATGTACTTTTTTATCTCTTTATATTCATTCGCACTTCTTTTCCCTCCGCTGTTAAAACAATCACGTATATCCTTTTGATTAAAAGGTTTTAGCATTGAACACTTTACCTCTATAGAATCCATATTATTGAGCAGTTTATCTCCTAAATTTGGAGAATTTAAAAAGATCAGATCAAAATGCTTATGAAGCACCCTTCTTTCTTCTTTTGTTATCGGTAAAATCATCGATAAAGCATCATCACCTATATCCGAATCAACAATCATTACATCATACTCTACATTTTTAATAAACGCATCTAAAGTTTCTTTTGAAGGTTCCCAGAAGTCACATTTAATGGTTAAATGATTTAAAGTCTTTTCGACTATATTTCTAAGTGATGGTTGATCAGAAATGATAATGGCATGAGAATACAAATGCTTAGTTTCCTCTTTAAACCAATTATATTCATCATATTCCGTAATGATTGAAAAAGAAAATTCCGATCCTTTTTCGGGGGTACTTTTTAGTTCGAGTTTTCCTCCCAACTTCTGTACGAGTAAGTTGGAAATAGCGAGCCCTAAACCTGATCCACCAAACTTTCTGGTGATTGATACATCTGCTTGAGAGAAGTTACTAAAGATTCTTTTCATCTGTTCTTTACTAATACCAATCCCGGTATCAGAAATCGAAAACATGAATTTACCCTTTTTCTCATCAATTTTTTCAAAATTTACTTTAAGCTTTACTTCACCATTTTCGGTGAATTTAACCGCGTTACCCAGCAGATTGACAAGAATCTGCCTCAACCTTGTAGGATCCGTAACCAGACGTTTCGGGATATCAGGTTGAATTTCTAAAAGGAGTTCAAGTTTTTTTTCGAATGAAGGATACCGGATAATTTCCACTGATTTATTGAGAACTTCGTTTATGTCACTTTCTATCAACTCAAGTTCCAGTTTTCCGGCTTCAATTTTTGATAAGTCTAATATATCGTTGATGATACCTAACAACGATTGCGCTGAAGAATTCACGCTTTCCAGATATTGCTTTTGTGTATCATTTAAGGGAGATTGTTTCAACAATTTACTAAAACCAATGATGCTGTTCATGGGTGTCCTGATCTCATGACTCATATTTGCCAAAAACTCGGTTTTTTCTTTGTTGGATATCTCTGCCTTTTCTTTCTCTATTTTCAAATCCAAAGCCAATTTTATAAAATAAATCACAGAAGCGATAGCGGTAATATAAATTAAATAAGCCCACCAGCTTCTCCAAGGGGGTGGGTTGATTATGACGGATAAAGTTTTTGGATCGTTATTCCAAACACCATCACTATTTGAAGCCTTTACTTGAAATTCATATTGACCGGGAGAAAGATTGGAGTAACTCACATAATTTCTCGTCCCAATATGAACCCAGTCATTGTCAACGCCTGTTAATCTGTAGGCATATTGATTTTTTGATGGTGCATGATAATCAATCGAGATAAATTCGAAAGAAAGAAAATTCTCATTATATGGCAGATTGATTTTCTCTAATAAATAATAAGGTTTGGTCGTTTTCATTGGGTCATTCATAACCATAATATCCACTATTTGAATCTTTGGTTTATAAAAATTGACTTTATTTGGTGATGAGGTGAATAAATACACACCATGCATGGATCCGAATAAAAGGCCTCCATCGCTTGTTTTAAGATGACCATTGTTAAATTCCATCCCCCAAAGACCATCTTCCTCAGAAATTAGTGTGATAACATTCGTTTCAGGATCAATGATATTTATTCCATAAGACGTAGCGACCCAAATATCACCTTTTTCATCTTCAAGCATAGATAGGATGGCATTATCTGAAAGACCGTTATTTCGATTATAATGCTTAAAGTTACCTGTATCTTTGTCAAACACATTAACTCCACCGCTTGTGGTTCCAATCCAAATCCTTCCCTTAGAATCCTCCAAAAGCATTCTTGCTGTATTATTGCTCAATGAATTAATATCATCGGAATTATTAAAAAAGTTTATAAATGATTCATTCTCTGGATCAAAGCGGTTTAACCCATTATTTGTTCCGATCCATATATACCCTTCAAGATCCTGAAGAATACTATAAACTAAATTATCGCTAATGCTATTGGCATCTTGTGCATCCATTCTGTAGTTTTGAAATTTTCCGATTTGCTTATCCCATTTATCCACACCATTTTTATAGTATCCTATCCAAAGATTTCCTTTATCATCTTCTGTCATTGAATATGGAATCACGCCACTTGGATTATTTGCTGTTCCGTCAGGTAAAAAGTGAATAAAATCATCTGTTTCTCGCCGGTAAAGATTTAACCCATCATTTGTCCCCACCCAGATGTTTTTATCACTATCTTCATAAATAAAAGTCACAATATCATTGCTTAAAGAATTTTCCTTCTTTGGATCGTTTTGATAGACAATCATGGTGTCTTTTTCCGGGTTATATCTGTTCAGTCCACCATCATAAATACCAAACCACAAATCTCCCTGATAATCCTCAATGATGGAACTAACCTTTCCGTGGGAAAGACTGACTTCGCTCTGGGGATCATAAGCGAAACGCCGGTAATCAATTTTATCTTTGTTTAATTTGTTAAGTCCGTTACCATTTGTACCAACCCACAACAAATCAGAATTATCTAAAAAGATTGAATAAACAACATCATGACTAATACTTCCCAGATTGTTTTGATCATACACATATTTATTTAATTGTTTCTCTTCTGTGGTGTATTCGTATAAACCTCCACCCCATGTTCCGGCCCAAATCCGCCCGCTATCCTTTGCATTTATGACATAGATCCTGTTATCCTCTGTTACAATGGAATCGTTAAATACACCTTGATCAGGATCAAACTCAACAATACCTTCTCCCCAGTTACCAATCCAGATGATGCCATGTTTGTCTTCAGAAAGAGACATAATATATGGGCTCTTAAGATTTTCTGTGTTTTCAGGAGTAAATCTTGTAAAATCATCCCGTTCCTCATTGTATAGATTCAACCCGTGATAGGTACCAATCCAAATTCTACCTTTTGAATCTTTCAAAATTGATCTGACTGTATCATTAGATAGTGAAAAAGAGTCATCAGCATCGTGAGAATAATGCTTAATTTCTCCTGTATCTGGATCCAATACATTTAGACCATCCAAAGTTCCAATCCAAACATTATCATTATTATCAGTGGTTATTGCAGTGACAACTTCATTACTTAAACTGAACTTATCATTTGGAATATGCGGATAATGTTTAAATTCTTCCTTATAAATATCAAAACTAGCAAGTCCGTTATAAGTACCAATCCATAAGATATTGTTCTCATAGTCCAGAAACATCGTTTGAATAAGCCTGTGAGGTAAAGAATTTTTATCATAAGGATTATGTTCGTACAATTTTACATTTTTCCCATCGTACCTGTTCAGACCTCCTTGAGTTCCAAACCACAT
This sequence comes from uncultured Thermotogaceae bacterium, assembly GCA_964403295.1. GTDB lineage: Bacteria > Thermotogota > Thermotogae > MWEM01 > MWEM01 > JASUTC01. The sequence continues at coordinate 16,032 of CAYOFT010000029.1, forward strand.
AAATCCATCTTTGTCCTGAACAATCGATGAAATCGAAGAATTCGACAAGCCATCTTTTCTTGTAATATGATCAAATATATAAGGACCGTCAGAAGCATATATGAAAACAGCCAGACTAAAAAAAATAAATATTAACACGATTTTTTTAATAATAATCACTCTCTTTCAGGTATTTCAAAATTATTATTTCATTGATTTATAATTTCATCACATCAATTGTATAATTTTTCTTTTTCATCAACAATACTAACTTGTTAATTTCTCTCCTTATTTTTAATTATAAAAGAAACAATGCCGTGTTACCATTAATTAACACACACGGAAGCTATGCTTAATTGACAAAGGGAAGCGAAGATGGTAGTATATGGCTTGTGCGCGAAATTCGGGAACCGAAAGAAGAAAAGCCTGGAAACGAGCGTACAACAAGAGAAAACATATTACAGGTCATTGAAAAACGGACAACAATAGAAGCAAAACCAGCGAGAATTAAACAA
>CAYOFT010000030.1:0-16473 GCA_964403295.1 uncultured Thermotogaceae bacterium
CTAATTTAATACAAAACTTTTTTGGCATGGTTGGGATATCATGCCAATTCTGTTGTTGTGATATAATATTTTTATAAAAGACTATAGGGGTGATGGTTTTGAAAAAGGATATAGAAAGAAGAATTTCTGAACTGCTTAAGAAGATGAAAGCAGAAAATATTGATGTGGTTTTATCCACAACATTTGAAAATTCCTCAAGAAACCCGAAATATTTAAGCAATTTTTCGGGTTCTTTTGCATATGTGGTGATTGCGCCTGACAAGCAATGCATTTGTTCAGATTCCAGATATTGGGAACAAATAAAAGACCAATCTCCGTTGGAGCTAGTGAAATATGATCGGTCAAATGCCTCTCATATTCTCAAAGATTTATTAAACGGTTATAAACGAATTGGTTATGAAGCCAAAACTACGACGGTCAGTGCTTTTGATGACCTTAAAGAGAAAATAGGTACCGATAACCACGAATTTGTTCAGTGTGATGAGCTGATTAATCAATTGAGAATGAGGAAATCTGCAGATGAAATTGAACTGATAAAAAAGGCTGAGGAGATAGCCATTGCATCGTTTACCGAATTGTTAAATGAAATAAAACCCGGTAGAACTGAAAAAGAAATGGCAGCCTTTTTAGAATACACCATGGTGAAAAAGGGAGCTGATAAACCTTCCTTTGATACCATTTTCGGATCTGGTCCGAACGGAGCCCTTCCACATATGTTCCCGACGATGAAAAAGATCCAGGAAGGAGAATTTATCGTTATTGATTTTGGCGCCAAATATCAAGGTTATTGTTCTGATATAACAAGAACTGTGGCAATTGGAGAACCTACCGATGAGATGAAAACCGTTTATGAGACGGTCAAAAGAGCTCAAATCGAGTCTGAGAAGATCGCTTCTTCATCGCTTTCGGGTAAAGAGATTGACAAGGTGGCTCGGGATATTATCACTGAAGCCGGTTATGGTGATTATTTTGGACATGGACTGGGACACGGACTGGGCCTGGATGTCCATGAACAACCCGGTGTTTCTGCCATGAATGAAGAAAAATTACCACAAGGTGCAGTTGTAACCATTGAACCGGGGATTTATTTACCTGGAAAATTTGGTGTAAGAATAGAGGATGATATTTACATTACCGGTGAAACGAATGAGGTTTTAACGCATTTTAATAAAGATTTGATTGTAATAAAATAACTTTGTTCTATTAACGTCATTATTTTATGTTAGGGATTATGGAGGTGCTTTTTTTTGATTGATGTTGGCGGATTGAAAAAAGGAATGATTATTGAAATGGAAGGTGAATTGTACAGGGTCATCAGTATGAACAAACATTTCACCGGCAGAGGAAGCGGAATCATAAGAACGAAGCTGAAAAACATTTTAACCGGTTATTCAAAGGATCATTCCTTTAGCAGTGGCGAAAAGGTTGATGAAGCCACTTTGGAGTACAGAGAAGCTGAATATCTTTATAAAGATGGGGAACATTACTATTTTATGGATACAAACAACTTTGAGCAATTCCCTTTGGATGATGAACTGGTTGGAGATGCAACAGACTTTTTGATTGATAACATGAAAGTTAATCTTATGTTCTACCAGGGAAAACCTATCGGTATTAACTTGCCCACATTTGTGGTTCTTGAAGTTTCTGAAACCGAACCCAACTTCAAAGGCGATACAGTTTCCGGGAGTGGAAAACCCGCTATTATGGAGACGGGTTTGCGCGTAACAGTCCCCATGTTTATCAAAACGGGTGAGAAGTTGAAAGTGGATACAAGAACGGGAGAATATATCGAAAGGGCATAAAAGCTGTATTATCTAAAACAGGAGGTGAAGGATATTGGATCAGGAAAAAGACAGAGATTTACAGGCCATGAAGGATAATCAGGGAGAAACGCAATTCGGTGTTGTGGAAATTTCCGATTCGGTCATTTACGATCTCGTGAATGTTGCCCTTGGCAAAATTGATGAAATCGTCTACGATTCAAAAAATACGAAAAAGTCCATCTCCATTGAGAGAAAAAACGGTGAAAACGCTGTAGCCGTCACGGTAAACATAAAGGTTTATCTGACAAAGAGCGTCAGGCAAATTGCCGAAACTGTCCAACAAACAATCAAAGAAGAAGTCGAAGGCATGACAGGTTTGATAGACGTGTCAAATGTTTCTGTCAATATATTGGATGTTGAAATTCCAAAGCGAACTGAGGAATCTGAAGTTCCCGATGATGAATTAATTGCCAATAATAATGGAGATGAGGTTCAATGAAATGGGCCACTAAAAAGGCTATTGATCTTGCCGGGTGGCCGTTGTTGGCATTTTCTGCAGGTCTTTGGTTAGGTTCTCTTAATTACGGTACTGGGAATGTTTTTGTAGCCAATACTTTTGTGGGATATTTGATTAGGATCATTATCAGTGCTGCGGGAGTGTATATGATCTATTGGAGTTACCGAAGCAGAGACGTTTTTTTTCAAGCTTCACAAGGTGGGAATTTAAGCGTTTCCGTATCTCCTGAAGTTTTCCGTACCCTTATCAGCAGAGTACTGGATAATTTTGATACCGTTGATTTAAAATCAATAAACATGCGTCCTTCAAAACTTGAAGGTGTGAATGAGTTGCTAATTGAAATATCAACCACTGACCCTTTTTCCCTCTCCGAGGTGCTGAAGGAATTATACGACAAGGTTTCTTTGACAATAAAAGACAGTCTTGGGGATCAAATGGGAATTAACGTCAATATAAAAGTCAGAAGTTTTGAGGTGAACAGTTACGATGCATGAAACCGCCGATAACGCCAAGTCCCCATCAAGAAGGAGTATCATGCGTGAAGTGATTTTTAAGGTGCTCTTTAGTTTCGATGTCAATCGGAAAGAAGACATAAAAAAAGTATCCATGATGATCACTGAATTGTTTTCTGAAGAAGATATCTATAACAAACCGCTTGTCCATGAAGCTGAGGAATATGTCTTTGATGAAGTCAAAAAACAGGATGAGATTGATGAGATCATCAAACGCTATCTTTTCAATTGGGACTGGAAACGTATTTCGGCTGTTGACAGGAACATTTTGAGACTTGGTGTATATGAATTGATTTACAAAATGAACATTCCTATTGAAGTCACTTTGAATGAAGCCGTTGAAATAGCCAAAAAATATGGAACAGACAAAAGCTCAAAATTTGTGAATGGAATACTGGATGCTGTTTCGAAGGAAATGGTACCAAAAGAAAAACAATTATTATAGATAAACTGATTTTAAAAGGAGACATCTGATGACAGATGTCTTTTTTTGTTAACCGAGGTGAAAAGATGAGAACAGATATTGAAATTGCTCAATCTGTAAAAATGAAAAATATCATGGAAATTGCAGCCCAATTGGGTATCGAAAAAGAAGTGATTCCTTACGGACATTATATCGGAAAAATCCCATATGAACTGACAAAAAAATCTGACAGAAAACCCGGAAAACTTGTTCTCGTAACTGCTATCACTCCCACACCGGCCGGTGAGGGTAAAACGACAACCAGTATTGGGTTGACTCAGGCATTGAATAAAATTGGTAAAAAGTCCATTGTTACTCTACGTGAACCATCCTTGGGGCCAGTTTTTGGTGTGAAAGGGGGAGCTGCAGGGGGAGGTTATTCTCAAGTGGTTCCCATGGAAGATATCAACCTGCATTTCACCGGAGATATTCATGCGGTCACGACCGCACATAATTTGCTCTCAGCGATGATTGATGCCCATATCAAGGCGGGAAACGACTTGAAATTGCGTCCAGCATCAATCTATTGGCCAAGAGTTATGGATATGAACGACAGAGCATTAAGGAAGATTGTTGTAGGCCTTGGAGGGGTATCAAACGGACAACCCCGTGAAGACCAATTTATGATTAGTGTTGCTTCAGAAATAATGGCGATTCTTTGTCTCAGTAAAGGTTTACAGGATATGAAAGAACGTTTTGGAAAGATCATTGTGGGTAGAAGTGAAGACAGGAAATTTATTACTGCGGAAGATTTGGGAGCGAACGGTGCTATGGCAGCGTTAATGAAAAATGCCATCAATCCCAATCTTGTACAGACCCTGGAGCACACACCGGCTCTGATTCATGGCGGGCCATTTGCCAATATTGCACACGGAACTAATTCCATTATCGCGACAAAGATGGCCATGAAATTGACTGATTACACCATTACTGAAGCGGGTTTTGCCGCTGATCTGGGTGCGGAAAAATTCCTGAATGTTGTGAGTCGTCTTGGTGGCTTCTGGCCGGATGCTACGGTGCTTGTGGCAACTGTACGAGCTTTGAAAATGCATGGTGGTGTATCAAAGAAAGATTTGGCCCAGGAAAACATTCATGCACTTGAAGAGGGCTTGGCAAATCTAAAAGTTCATATGGAGAATCTCCAAAAATTTGGTGTTCCAGTTGTTGTAGCCCTTAACCGTTTCCCAACCGATACAGAAAAAGAGTTGGGTTTGGTCAGAGAATATGTGGAAAAACATGGCGGTCGTATAGCAATCAGTGATGTATGGGAAAAGGGTGGAGAAGGTGGAACGGAATTGGCTCAAAAGGTAGTAGATGCAGCTGAAAAAACCTCTGAACCTTCCTACCTTTACGAATTAACCGATCCCATTAAAAACAAAATTGAGAAAATTGCCAAAGAGATATATCGTGCCGGTTCCGTAGAATTTACATCGGAAGCTCTAAAACATATTAAACTATATGGTAAACAATATAATGATCTACCATTGATCGTTGCAAAAACTCAGGCATCCATTTCAGATGATCCCGCTAAGACAGGTGCACCCAGTGGTTATACATTAACCGTTCGGGATGTATCTGTATCAGCAGGGGCGGGTTTTATCGTAGCCTATGCCGGTGATATAATGACCATGCCGGGACTGCCCAAACACCCTTCAGCAATGGATATCGATATCAATGATGAAGGAGAGATCACCGGATTGTTTTAAGGCGTATAAAAGGGAGGGTACAAGCTTTTTGAAACCGTCAACAAGCCGCCCTCTTTTTTTGTTTACCGTGTATTTACAGAATGGATATGATATAATTGTTTCGACTTTTTATGAGGTGTAATTATGATCGATTTCAGATTTAACGGACAAGAACTGATACTGTGGATTGGTAAGGATACACCAAAAGAGATCCTGCTTCATGATGTTGAAAACAGATTGGGAAATATGAGTACCTTTTTCAGTGATGATGAAGGGCTTTCGCTCCTGTTTGAAGGGGGAATGGACCAATCCACACTGATTTCGCCCATTTTGAATTTGCTTGAAAGAAAAAACATCAAGGTTCGAACGATCCACTTTACGAAACCGGATAGAAAATTAAACAGACAAATTTCTGATGAATTAAAGAGAACTGAAACAGAACCTGAAAATGAAGAACAGCCTGTGATCGAAAGAAAATTAAAACTTTTTCAGACTACAGTTCGATCAGGACAGGTTTTTGAATATGATGGGGATGCTTTGATTATCGGCAGTATTAACAAAGGTGCTCAAGTTACGGTTACGGGAAATTTAATTGTCATTGGGGAGATTAAGGGAAATGTTCGAGTAGGTCTTTATGATCCTGAGGAATCCTTTATTCTTGCAACGTCCATGCATCCAAACATCATGCAGATCGGTAACACCTTTTCAACTTCCATCAGTAGTGATGAACTCGCACTCTGTAAAATGAAAAATGGTCGTTTAACATTGGAGCCAATTACAGAAAATTATTATTACAATAAATAACAAAAGGGGTAGATGGTGTGAACAAAAAGATAAAAAACATGCTTTTCGAGTTTTCACAGGCCTATGGACCTCCCGGACGTGAAGAGGATATTAGAAATGCCATCAAAAAAAGAGTCGAGGATTTCTGTGATGAAGTTTCAGTTGACAAATCGGGTAATCTGATTGCGTTGAAACATGCTACGGAAAAAACCGAAGGACGCTTAATGGTTTCCACACACATGGATGAAGTTTGCCTGGTTTGTTCCAATGTGCTGGATGCCGGTTATCTTCGAGTAGAGCCGATTGGTTTTGATCCTAAACTCCTCCCTTCACAGAAAGTAACGGTACACACGAAAAACGGAGAACAGTTGAGAGGTATTGTGGGAATGTTGGCACCTCATCTTCAAACAGATGAAACCAGGTCAAAGATTTCTGATTACGATGATTTGTTTGTGGATGTTTCCATGCATGATATCAGTAAGTTCTCAGTTGGCGATTTTATCACTTTTGCGACAGAACCTTTTGAATCGGAACCGTTTGTCTTTGCAAAAACGATTGACAACAGAGGAAGCTGTATCGCTTCCATCGTTGCCTTGGAGTATTTGCAAAAAATGCGGCATTCTTTTGATTTTTATGCAGTCTTCTCATCCCGGGAAGAAATAGGTGCTTTTGGTGCACGTACAGCCACCAGTCTAATACAACCGGATATTTCAATTGCATTGGACGTTACACATGGGGATGTGGAGATGCCCGGTCATGTCAAGTTGGAAACCGGGAAAGGACCTGTGATTGCCAAAGGACCTGTACTAACTAAAATAGTTTCAAATGGTTTGACAAAATGCGCAAAAAATAATGGCATTGCTTATCAGTATGAAATAATCCCCTCCAGAACCGGAACGGATGCGGATCAAATCCAACTTGAAGGATTCCCTGTAGGATTGATTTCCATTCCGTTGGCTTATATGCATAACACATTTGAAAAAATAAATGTTCATGATATAAAAGAAACCGGACGTTTATTGGCTCTTTTCGGTTCTGAATTAAATAGAGGTTTTTTAAGCATTCAATCCGAAGAAGAGGGGGAAAAGGAATGTATTTAAAAGATCTGTCAGAAATATATGGTGCTTCTGGAAATGAGGAAAAAGTAAGGAAATATATCAGAGATGTTGTAAAAAAAACCGGAAAAACCGATTTTATCAAAGAAGATCATCTTGGAAACCTCATGTGTTTTAAGAAGGGTAAAAATCAGAAAAAAACATTGGTTCTGATGGCCCATATGGATGAAGTAGGCTTGATGGTTTCAAAAATAGAGGAAGATGGCAAACTCAATGTATTACCGGTAGGTGGTGTTGATCCCCGAGTATTATTGGGCAAAAGAGTTGTTATTGGAGAAAAAAATATTGATGGTGTGATCCCGTTCAAAGCCATTCACCTACAAAGTAAAGATTATAAAAAGATTCCCGATTGGAATGATGTCAAGGTTGATATCGGTGCCAAAGATAAAAAAGATGCTGAATCCAAAGTGAAACTTGGTGATTTTTGTCATTTTCGAACGATTTTTGAAACGTATCAGAACAGATATGTGGGCAAGGCTTTTGATGATCGGGCCGGTTGTGCCATCATGTTGGAAGTCTTAGATTCGATGAGCGATTTGCCTGCTTTCAATATAGTATTTGCTTTTGTAGTACAGGAAGAAAACGGTTTACGGGGCAGCGGTGCTGTATTAAAGCATTTCCATCCTGATGCTGCTTTGATTATAGAGGGAACGACAGCGGGAGATAACCCTGAGTTAAAAAGAGAAAGATGGTCTACGCATCTTGACAATGGCCCTGCCGTCAGTTATTTGCAATCCATGCATGTGATTGACAGAAGACTGTTTAACGTCATTGTTGAAACTGCAGAGTCTATGAAAATACCCTTTCAAATTAAGGGGAGAACAGTAGGAGGTACGGATGCAGGTCGACTGGCCCGGTCGTTTTACGGAGTTCCTGGGGCAGTTGTCAGTGTTCCCGCAAGGTACATCCATTCTCCTGTCAGTGTGATGTCCAAAGAAGATTATAATAACACTCGAAAGCTGGTAAATGAATTGGTTATGACGGAAAACTACTTAAAGGTGTTGGAGGTTTAAATATGAATGAACTGATTAAAAAGCTGGTCAGTGTTTCTTCCCCCAGCGGTCATGAAAAAAAGGTCCATCAGGCAATTCTTGAAGAACTGGAGGGACACATTGATGGTCATAAATTTGATCCCATCGGTAATCTAATTGTATGGAAAAACGGCACATCCCATCAGCCAAAAAAATATTTGTTGGATGGCCATGCTGATGAAATTGGAGTAGTCATTACAAATATAGATGATAAAGGTTTTTTAAGAATTGATCCCGTTGGTGGAGTGAATCCTTTAATGCTTCTGGGTACTATTGTACAATTTGAGTCAAAGTCAACCAAAGAAATCATCAGGGGAATCTGTTCATTTGAATCCGAAACCTTTGAGGATGTCAAAAAGAATTTCCAAAACCCAAATTACGATGTGATGTTTGTTGATATTGGTGCCAATTCCAAGGAAGAAGCATTAAAGCACGTTAATATTGGGCAATTTGGAACTTATGAATCTCAGATTATTGAACAAAACGGCAAATTGATTTCCAAAGCCATGGATGACCGAATTGCCTGTGCCATTATTGTTCAGATTTTCAAAGAAATTGACAGCTGTTCCAATGATCTTTATGGCGTTTTCTCCGTTCAGGAAGAGGTCGGTATTGTAGGAGCAAGCGTTGCTGGATACGATATCATGCCGGATATGGCCATTGCCATTGATGTTACAGCTAATTCAGATACGCCAAAGGGATTTAAAAGAATGGATTTATGTCTGGGAAAAGGTCCTGCTATAAAGATAAAAGATAAGGCATCCATATCTGACAGAGTGGTTGTAGACAAATTAACCCAATGTGCCCAAGACAATAACATACCCTATCAGTATGAAGTGCTTCTTTTTGGAGGAACCAATGCCCACGGATATCAATTAACAAGGTCTGGTATACCTTCAGGGACTTTATCAATCGTAACAAGGTACGTTCACAGTCCGCATGAAATGGTTGATATCTCTGATGTACACCATGCGGTTAAACTCTTGAAAAAGGCGGTTGAAGACTAGTTTTCCCATGAAACGATTCTTTTCATTCCACGTTACTCAGGAAAACGAGTCAAACATCTATTTTCACAGAAGTGAATCTTGGGATGAGTTTTTTAGATTTATTTCAGAAGATGAAGATGCATTTGTTATTGTCGATACCGGATTTAAGGCCAATTGGGCTGAAGAGTTTGGTGAATCACAATTATTAAGAAAAGCCTATCCTGTGTCCGGTGGTGAAAGATGCAAATCCATCGACAGAGTATTTGAATTGATTAACACCATTCAAAATGAAGAGAGAAGAATTAAGCGTGTTATTGCAATAGGTGGGGGGGCACTCATTGATTTATGTGGATATGTCTGCTACAGTTCCATTCCTGATGCAACATTTGAGATAGTCCCCACAACACCTTTTTCTCAATTGACTGGTTTTTACAAAAGGAGATTTTACCTGAATTATGATCGGAAAAAGAACCGACTGTCCATTCAGGGATTTCCCGAGAAAAACCACATTTTTCCCGACTTGTTAAAAACCTACGCCACAGATGATTTTAGAAAAGGCCATGTGGCAGCTTATTCGGTAGCGTTGGGTTTTGACGAGAGATTTTATCATTTGGTTAAGCGTTCCTTAAAAGAAATGGTTCATGATCACGTTGATTGGGATCATTTTTCGGAACTCATTTGGGAAAATAATCTGTTAAGGGCAAAGGCCTCAAAGGATTTGATGACCATTTTCCCAGGAGAGACAATGTCGGATTATATCCAGAACGCTACGGGTTTACAGACTGATTATGTGTCGGCTTTTAATACCGGTATACGAATGGAATTATTTTTATCCAGCAGAATGGGTTATCTTGATGATATGAGTTATAATCGTTTTGATGACGATCTTAGAAAATTATTGGATTTTAAAAGAACGGATTTTGATTTTCAATCTTTTATCATGAATATTCGAAGAGAAAAGTCAGTAGTGATCCCCTTGATAAAGGGACTTGGGAAATCCGAAAGCACACGGATTGCCTCAAGGACATTGGAAGAATTATTGATAACATTTTTTTCAGAATTTGAATAATTTCTTATTCCTGTTGAATTTCAATGGGTAAATAAAGGGAGTTTTTCATGAATAACTTGCTTCCGGTAGGTAAGGATACATCGAAAAGAAAACAGATAAATAAAAAGGGTCTTGGCTTCAGACTTGGAAAATCTTCTGATGACAAAAAAGAAAAAAAACAACAGGGGGAAGTTGGGCTGAGTAAGAATCAGACCGTATTTCTTGCCATAGCAGTTATCGGATTATCCTTAGTCGTCATCACTCTTGCTTTTTGGATCAGGACTTTAACAACCGAAAGTGAAGAAAAACAATTGGTAATCAACAGACTCGAAAGGGAAATTGATGTACTGAATAACCAGCGTCAAGAGGAAGTGGTTGCAGCAACAGCATCCTATGATGATTTGCCTGATGATCCTTCTCCGGACACTTCAGATGAAGCTGAAAATCCTGATGTGGCTCTAATTCAACAATTTAACTATCAGGAAATCTTTGATCAGTCAGAGATGATTGTGACGCAAAACCAACGAAAAACCTACTATATTTGCAATGAAAAAGCTGCCTTAAGGTTAATCGAAGACAGTGGGCTGGACTATTTGATATCAGAACATCCTGATTCCAAATACAACCTGCTTTTGTTAGGGGAATACGAACCGAATTGGGTACAGGAATTACAGGAGTGGGAAGAAAGAAGAAACCGCCTTTTGACAACGATTTCTCAACAGGCTACAAATACGGGGAATTCTACCACCACTGCTGACACATTTAAAATGCCGGAAGAACTGGAAGGTCTCCAAGCACAAAAACAGGATTATCTTATTGGGATTCAGATTCTTTCTTCTTCCAGCAGGGAAGAAGTCAACAAAAAGGTATGGATTTTAAGAAATGAAGATATTCCCGCTTACATCTATTCCTATCCTAAAAATTATTCCACCAGCTTTCAGTACACATTGCAGGTCAACATGTTCCCAGACAGGGAAGAAGCCATTGCATTCCAAACAGTTTTGAATCAAGAATACCGAGATATCTTTTTGGAGATGATTGGTAACGATGTAACGCGAAGTTATCCGAGAAATATCATGTCAAACGAATAAATACATGAAAAGAATGCCGCCGCTTTTTCTCTTTTTTTGTTCATTATTTTCTGGTATAACGCTATCTCGTTTTTTTCTGTTCAATCCCGTCGTTATCATTTTGTTTTACCTGAGTTTTCTTACAGTCTTTATTGGGTGCCTTTTTTTTAACCTTCTATCCAAAAAATCAACCATTGTTATCTTCATGATGATCTTCTTTTTGACAGGTATTGTTTTATTTAAACCCTTTGAAACGCTTAAAGCAGGAACATGCACTCTGGTGGGCAAAGTATATCGGGTAACCGATACATCTGTCAGAATGACAAATATCAAAGCTCTTGAGGAAGGCGTTTGGAAATCAAAATCAGGTGAATTCTACGCCCTTCTTCCCGAATATGAATCCATCCGAGAAAATGAGTTTTTGGCTATTAACGGAATCAATTCGAAGTTGGGAAATATCAATTTTATCAGAGCTTATTTTCAGGGTGATTACTTCAGTTATAGATATCTATCTTCGCCTTATGAACGTGTAAGGCGCTTTTTTCAATCCTTTTCAGATTCTTTTGTGGATTTTTTAAAAACAACCACAGGTGAACAAAATGGAGCCATTGCAGCCGGGGTATTCTTGGGACTGGGATTGGATAAAACGACTAAAAATACAATTAATCAAGCGGGCATCTCATATTTGTTTGTGGTTTCCGGATTCCATTTTTTTCTTACTTACTTTCTATTCCGCTGGATCATTGCTTTTATCAAGACAAATTATCTTACTGCCTTCATTATCCGAATCCTTTTCTTAACGGTTTTCTTCCTGACCTGTTCAACAGGCCCCTCATCCTTTCGTGCCTATTTGATGCTCATGTTATATGAACTTTTCAAACTCATGGACTATCCTGTTTCTTCGTTGAGCATTATTGGAATAAGTGGTCTTATTATCTTAATCAGTGATTCTTCCATGGCCCTAAACGCAGGATTTCAAATGACATACGGAGCGGTATTGGGCATTCTGATCTTCTCAAAAATCATTCCAAAGAAAAGTGGGATGCTACAATTGATGGTTCCTTTGGGGTCATTGTTGTTTATCATACCCATTACTGCGTTAAATTTTGGAGTTGTTCCCTTGATATCCATTCCAATCGGTTTGTTATTATCTTTAACGCTTATCCCTTTTATTATGATATGTCTCTTTATTATTATTGTCCTTTTTGCCCTTCAACTCCAAATAATTGCCCAAATATTCCTAAAGGGATTAAATCCCCTTTTAAGCTTTTGCTCAAAGACCATTGAATGGCTGGCGAATCATCATGGGACAATAGAAGTCAGTGATTTTATGGCAACGTTTGTTACTCTTGGATCGCTTAGTTTGATGTTAGTTATTTTTATTAGGGAAAGAGAAACTCTAATAAATTCTGTGGTAAAACCTAATGTTATTGATTAGTCGTTGTCACAAATAAGTACTTTCACTATTCCCTTTTTATTGCAAACGTGAGTTTTATTATGGTAGAATAATCTCGATGTTTCTTGATGCTTATTATGACACAACAACAGTCAATCGGAGGTAAAATTTTGTATATTCAGGATATGATAAAAAATCTTAATGACTTTTGGGCAAAGCAGGGATGCTTTATCGAGCAACCCTACGATATGGAAATGGGGGCCGGCACCTATCATCCCTCAACTTTTTTCAGGGTGATAGATGAGAAACCCTGGAAATGCGCGTTTATCCAACCCAGCAGGAGACCGACCGATGGACGATATGGAGAGAATCCCAACAGAATGCAACGATTTTACCAATATCAGGTATTAATCAAACCATCCCCATTGGAATCCCAGGAAATTTATCTGGAATCGTTAAAGGCATTGTCAATCAACCCTAAAGACCATGATATTCGGTTTGTTGAGGACAATTGGGAATCCCCAACTCTTGGAGCCTGGGGGGTAGGTTGGGAAGTCTGGTTGGACGGTATGGAAATTACTCAATTTACCTATTTTCAACAGGTTGCAGGAGTGGAACTCAAACCGATAACATTGGAAATCACATACGGTATAGAAAGAATTGCCATGTATTTGCAAAATGTGGAGAATGTCTATGCGTTGAATTGGAACGAGAACACAAAATACGGTGATTTATACAAAAGAAATGAGATAGAGTATTCAAAATACAATTTTGAACTGGCAGATACTGATTTGCTTTTTAAACTGTTTGAGCAGCATAAAGGGGAATTTCTTCATCTGATAGAAAACAATTTGCCCATTCCGGCATACGATCAATTAATCAAATGTGCCCATTACTTTAATTTACTGGATGCCAGAAATGCGATCAGCGTTGCCCAGAGGCAGGCCTATATCAAACAAATCAGGCGACTGGCGATAAGCTGTGCAAAAAAATATCTGAAAGAAGATGAAGACACCCAAAGTGCTTAGAATAAACAATGTACTTATTCCGTCAAATATTCCTGTAACCATCATTTATCAGTTATTGGAGGTAAATATTAATGAGTAATTCTAAACCCCTCATTCCGGACTGTGTTGATGTAAATCATGCCATTCAGATTCTGGATATATATCACAATGGGGAAAAGCAAAAGGCAGTACATATGGTACGAGAGCATTTGAAGTATTGTGCCGCTTGTTTTAAGCAGTTTCATTGTGTGAGCGTTATCGAAGAAGTTGTGACGGGAAAGCACGCTGATGATGTATATCTGGAATTTATTGAGGTTGTTGACAGGATCGGAAAGAACAAACAAATTGAACAATATGAGCTTGAAGAATTGTACATTGATTTTCTTTCGGGGAAGTGTTTAAATTCTGATAAGGGTTATTCCCAAGAGGAATACGAAACCGTTCAGGAATTTTATGACAAACTCAATGACTTGATTGAAGATGAAAATCGAGCTCAAGAAAGGTATACAAAACACAATTTTTTCACATGGGGTGCCGTTGCCGCAATTGTAACCATCACGGTGTTAACTGTTGGGATTTTGAATACCTCAAAAGTTGATTTGGTTAACAAACAGGCATTCAACGAAGAAATCTCTTTTCCTTCCTATACGGATCAAACAGCGTATACTCCCACCGGATTTCAGGTTGATACCAACAACAATACCGAGAATAACATTATCAGTGCGGAATTTGGATTGCCGGTAGACAAGGAATTGGAAGAAGGTTATTTTAATCCAGTTAGAACAAAACAAAATAATCTGTTTACAGTCAGTATGAATTATTAAATCAACGTGTTTGGAGTGAAATAATTGAAAAAAATATTGAATAATATCCCTTTTTCAGTGACTTTGAAGTACACACAGCTAGCCCAGGAGTTGCAATCCAAGGGGATGGATGTGATAAGGCTGACTGCCGGAGAGCCGGATTTTCAAACGCCTCGGGAGGTCAGTCTTTCTGCTAAGCATGCGATAGATGATGGGTTTACCAAATATACCCCTGCATCCGGCATACCGGAGCTCCGAAAGGGAATTGCTAATTTACTGAAAGAAATGTATTCACTGAATTATGATCCTTCACAAATTGTAGTAACAAATGGAGGAAAGCAAGCACTATATCAGGCCATTTATACCATTACCAATCCGGGAGACGAAATCATCGTATTCACGCCCGATTGGGTAAGCTACGTGCCTCAGATTGAAATGTGCGAATGCAAGGCTGTGTTTGTGGATACAGATGCAGACAAAAACTTTCAACCCGATGTTGAAAAAATTGCTGAAAAAATAACCGAAAGAACACGGGGAATTATTATCAACTCTCCCAATAATCCAACCGGTACGGTTTATTCAAAAGAAACGTTGGAAAAAATTGCTGATTTGGCAGTTGAAAAAGATATCTGGGTTATTTCAGACGAAATATACGCCAATCTCGTTTACGATGGAACCCACGTCAGTTTTGGTTCATTGGGAAAGGTGTTTGATAAAACCATCACTATAAACGGCTTTTCCAAGTCACATGCTATGACAGGCTGGAGATGCGGATATGTAGCAGCGCCTGTTGCTATTGCAAAAGAAATTGGTAAGATGCAGTCCCACCTTTCTTCCAATATCAACTCTATTACTCAAAAGGCAGCCTTAAAAGCGTTAACGGTTGATACAACGTACATGAAAGAGGCATTTGAAAAGAGAAGAAAAATCGTTTCAGATGCACTTGACGATATAGGAATCCGTTATTGTCATCCTGCAGGAGCTTTTTACTTCTTTATGAATTTTGAATGGGTCAAAGATGCCTATTCTACAGATGACGATTTAACCATGGATTTGATACAAAACTACGGTCTTGCCATGGTTCCCGGCAGTGCTTTTCATAAACCATGGTACATGCGTTTGTCTTATGCCTCATCTGAAGAGGAGCTGCAAAAAGCGATGGGCATTTTAAAGGATTTCAAATTAAACCATTAAACCATCGACTAAAAATTAAGGCGTTCATATGAACGCTTTTTTATTTGTGGAGGTTACAAGCATGAGAAAGGAATTATTGTCATCGAGAATTCACCTGGCAAACCTTCCTACGCCATTGGAAAAGGTGGAAGCGGGTTTCTTGGATGAAGAAATTGAAATCTGGATAAAACGGGACGATTTAACAGAATTTGTGGGAAGTGGCAACAAAATCAGAAAACTGGAATATTTGCTTAATGAAGCAAAGGAGTTGGGAGCTAAGACCGTTGTAACCTGTGGCGGGATACAATCCAATCATTGTCGCGCTACCGCCTTTGGAGCAAGAAAGTTGGGCATGAAACCTGTCTTGTTTTTGAGGGGAACAAAACCTGAAACGGCTCAGGGAAATCTTTTTCTTGATAAACTCCTGGATTGCGAGATTCACTATATAACTGCAGAAGAATATCAGAACCGCGAGGTGATCATGGCACATTACCGTGATCAATCCCCAAATCCCAAGACCATTTATCTCATACCCGAAGGGGGTTCCAACATTGTAGGATCTTTGGGGTATGTGAGAGTGGTTAGTGAAATGGCAGAGCAAACCAATTTGGAGTCTTTCGATGCCATATTTTGTCCAGTTGGGAGTGGTGGAACATATGCCGGATTATTGGCGGGATTGAAACACAATCAACTGACAATACCTCTCATTGGTATCAACGTAACCCTGACGCCACACTGTGATTTTGAGTCAAAAGTCAAAGAGATCTGTGATGAATACATCCACATGAAATTACTGGATGAAAGCATTACAGAAGAAGATATACAGATTATTGACGGCTATTGCGGGGAAGCATATGCAGTTCCAACTGAAAAAGGGATAGACTATATTAAATCATTCCTACTTCATACCGGGATTCTTCTCGATCCTGTTTACACAGCGAAAGCCTTTGATGGGATGATAGAGGAATCCAAAAAAAGAGGATTCAAACGCGTGTTGTTCCTTCATTCAGGTGGAGGATTCGGTAATTTTGCCTATTCAGCTTATTTCAAGGTTTAGCAACACAGGGGTAAAAAAGACAAAAAAACTATGATATAATTCTGGGAAATTGTTTTTTTCA
>CAYOFT010000031.1:0-16037 GCA_964403295.1 uncultured Thermotogaceae bacterium
ACCCCCTGTTTCATTGGGGTCATCTTGACATAGCCACCCCTTTTGATGTCCTGTGCCATCAATGTGCTGCTTAAAATCAAACACACAATCAACAAACTAAACAACAGTGTTTTTTTCATTTTATTGCCCTCCTTTTTTTTATCATCCGGCTTTCTTTGCCGTGTTTTTGTTAACCTCTTATGTCATAACATTATACACTTTTTCTGATTGAATTCAAAAAGTCAATTTTAAATTTTTTGACACAATTCTCAAATAAGTCATTCAAGTTTTACCTCGTGATATAATTTCATCTGAACGGAGGTTTGATATGCGACATTTTTTATTGCTGCTTTTCCTGTTTCTGGTAATTCTTTCGAACGTTTCTTTTTCGCAGGAAAGCATTGAGATACCCCTAAAATTTGATATGACATCCAACGCTTTGTATCAGTTTCAAATCCCATTAACGTTGGGGATGCCCGTTGATTTCGGTTTGGGTTTTAACGATATTATTCCCGCCGGTTATTTTTATGTTTTTGCAGAGGAAAAAAGGGAAAAGAAGTTCCTTTTTGCCCAGCGTCCTGTTGAAATTAAACGGATTAAAGTGATGTGGGGGCTTTCCGATGAATTTTTATTTGAATTCAGACTTCAGCATATTTACAATGATTCATTCAATGTGAAAAACATTGCGGAATTTTTCGGATTTTCTTCTCCTGTGGAAGGTATCCCAATCACATTCTCCTACGATTTCAGGACCTTTGGCAGTGGCTTAAATCCTGTTTTGAATACGTTTGGCTTGGGATATACAAATCTGGGTCCTGTTGAGTTGAATGTTTTTTTTCAAGCCTATCGAGACCTTCAAAGACAAAACGGACTGACAGAGATTGGTTTAAAGGTATATGATATTCGTCCATTTGGTGTTGTTTTCGGGGATTTGCTGGGGGTTTTTTCAGTCATCGATTTTAAGGATTTGAATGCCCGCTTCAAACCAAGAATTGCCACGGGTTATTCCAGAAAAACCGATTCTCTGTCTTTCGCTTTTCTTCTTCATAGTGATTCAGCCGTAAACGAAAAAACAACGTTGAATTTGAATACCATGTTGTTACTTCCGGTATCAGGAGAACCCTACTGGACATTTCAGGGACAGTATAACTATACGAATCAGCTTTCTGTTATTTTTAATTGCTCTCTGGAGGGTTTTTACTTCGAAAACAAATACATCTTTGATCTGTCTGCCTTGTTTCCGAATGATTAAAGATAATCTCCTTTCACTCTATATCCATATACCTTTTTGTGCATCCAAATGCGATTATTGTGACTTTACTTCGTTTCCCATTGCATCAAATACTGAAACCGTTTTTTCGGATTATTTTGCCGCTTTAAAAAGAGAACTTCTGTTTTGGAAAAATCATTATCTCCAGTTACCCCATAAACTCCATTCTCTTTATATTGGGGGGGGAACCCCTTCTGTCGTTCCCTTTCGTTATTATAAGCCCTTTCTGGAAGCGTTGGGTCAACTGTTCAACCCTCCCGATGAATTTACTTTTGAAGTCAATCCCGGCAGTGTTTCGGGTGAATTATTGCGGGGTTTAAAAGATTACGGCTGTACCAGAATCAGCATGGGGTTGCAATCACCAAACAACGTAACACTTGAAAGCGTGAACAGACATCAGACTCTTTCTCAGTTTATACGGGCTTATGCTACTATCAGAGCTCTTTTTTTCAATGTGAACATTGATCTGATTTGCGGTCTACCGGAAAGCCTTCAGGAATGGGTGGAGGAAAGTGGTCATCTGATGGCGAATTTGGCTCCTGAACATTGCTCAATCTATATTTTGGAAGCAGAAAAGGACACACCGCTTGGTAAAGATTTTCGAAAAGGTGTCATAGAACTCCCCTCATTTGAGTACACCACTGAGATTTTTGAACAGATGATTTGGCGATTAAAACAAGCGGGTTATTTACAATATGAGATTTCTAATTTTACATTACCCGGTTATGAAGCCCTCCATAACCATTGTTATTGGGAAAGCAAAAACTACTTGGGCCTGGGTGTTTCCGCCGGTGGTTTTTTTAACGGATATAGATATGTGAATACGCATTCGTTGTCTGAATATTTATCTGCTTCATTTGAAAATGAACGGCATTATGATTATCATACCGTTAATTCACCAGAGGAAAATTTGAGAGAGTTTCTTTTTATGGGGTTGCGATTGAAGAGGGGGATTTTTCTGGATGACTTGAGGGCTAAATTTCCTGATACTTCAGTTGAGAGAATCATTCTCATCCTTGAAGGTTCGAAATACATGACTATATCAAATGGTTATTTGAGATTGAATGATTATTATTTTATTCATAATCGGGAAGCGTTTGAGTATCTTTTAGAAGTTGTTTAGTTTTTAAACGCAAGTTTTACATAATACCGAGGACATCACTGTAAACGTTAGTCTCCCAAAACCCACCCCACCCCCTTTAACAGTGAAGTTTTGCCCTATAAAAACTTCCAAGGAGTGTTCCTCAACTCCCGCCCTCCCAAGAGGGGATTTTTGTGCTGTTTATATTTTCCGAACTCCAACTAATAATGACTGGCATCATTTTTTTGTTTTGATAAAAATTTAAATTAACTACAATATCAGTTAAATTCAATCATTAGACACAAGAACTTGATGCACTTTATACAACATACCTTTTCACATTTACTGTGTTTGTAAAGTTCGTAGGTAAAATAAACAAATTAAAAATCCCCTCCTGGGAGGGGTGGATGCGTAGCAGACGGGGTGGGTTTATACACTATAACAGGTACAACTCTTTAAATGATAGTTTACCCCACCTCCCCCAAGAGGGGATTTTTGAACTTTTTTTGTACTCTGAAATTACAATATGAGTAAAACTTGAAACATTCAGCCTCAAAATTGATTACAGCTGTTCAAAGCCCCAAATCATCCGATACTGATTTCATGGCGTCGATGACGAATTGGATGTGCTCGGAGAGATCGACTCCCAATTCTTCTGCGCCTTTTTGGATGTCATCTCTGTTGACTGAGGCAGCGAAGGATTTGTCTTTTAGCTTCTTTTTTACGGATTTGACCTTCAGGTCTTCTATCTTTTTTGAGGGTCTGACCAAGGTAGCGGCTGTAATCATACCGGTTAATTCATCAACGGCAAACAGGGTCTTTGCCATGAGGGTGTCTCTTTCAACACCGGTATAATCGGCATGTCCCAAGATTGCTTTGACCCATGATTCATCTACACCTTTTTCCCTCAAAATTTCAGATCCTTTGTAGGGGTGTTCTTCTGCGGTGGGAAATCGTTCGTAGTCAAAGTCATGGAGTAAGCCAACCGTTCCCCAGATTTCTTCATCCTCGTTGAATTTTTTTGCATATGCTCGCATTGCAGCTTCAACAGCTAAAGCGTGTTTGATTAGATTATCTTTTTTTGTGTATTCGTTTAATAATGCCCATGCCTGTTCTCTGTTCATTTTTTCCTCCAATCAAAAAGGGAGGCCATCAGCCTCCCGTTATTATCTAATGTAAAATTATGCGGATTGTTTAACGATTTCTATTGCCCGATGATTGTCTTCCACCATTTCCTTGGTGATGAGAATGCGCTCCACGTTCTCCAATGATGGGGCTTCAAACATGATGTCAATCATCACTTCTTCAAAAACACTCTTTAAAGCACGGGCCCCTGTTCCTCTATCCATTGCCTTTTTTGCAATGGCTTCCAGGGCTTCGTGTTCGAAGTCGATGATGATGTTATCCATCTCAAGCAGTTTCTGATATTGTTTGACGACGGAATTCTTGGGTTCCAACATAATGTCAATCAAGGCCTTTTCATCCAGATCATTCAGTGTTGTAAACACGGGGAAACGGCCAATAAATTCAGGTATCAGTCCGAATTGTATCAGATCTTCAGGATTGGCATGTGAGAGAATTTCCCCTATTCGTTTGTTGTGCTTGGATTCAATCTTGGATCCAAATCCCATGGCAGAACTTTCAATTCTGTGTCTGATGATTTCTTCCAGTCCATCAAAGGCACCGCCCGCCATGAAAAGAATATTTGTGGTGTCTATTTTGATAAAATCCTGATAAGGGTGTTTTCTTCCGCCTTTTGGCGGAACATTGGCTTCCACGCCTTCCAATATTTTCAACAAGGCCTGCTGTACACCTTCTCCCGATACATCTCTGGTGATGGATACATTGGGGCCTTTCTTTCCGATTTTATCCACTTCGTCTAAATAGATGATTCCCTTTTCTGCCCGTTCTATATCAAAATTGGCGGCTCTTATGAGTTTCAATAAAACATTCTCTACATCTTCACCAACATATCCGGCCTCTGTGATAGGGGTTGCATCAACTATTGCAAATGGTACATCCAATGCTTTTGCCAGTGTTTTTGCGATCAATGTTTTTCCGCATCCCGTTGGACCAATCATCATGATGTTGGATTTTTCAAGTTCGATTCCCTCGGATTTTCCCAACATGATCCTTTTGTAATGGTTGTAAACGGATACCGCTACCGCTTTTTTGGTTTGTTCCTGTCCAATAACGTATTTATCCAGTTCCCGTTTTAAGTCCATGGGTGTAGGCAGGTCTTCTTTGATATCTCTAAAATGAATGGCCTGATCTTCAGAAAGCGTATCATGATACAACTCTATACATTCATTACAAATATAAACATTTGGCCCCGCTAACAATCTTTGAACCTGACTTTCAGGTCTTCCGCAAAATGAGCATCTCTTTTCTACTTTCATGCTACACAACCTTTCGGGTCATTATTGATTCTTCTCTATGATTTTGTCGATCAGATGATAATCCAGCGCTTCTACCGGTGTCATCCAATGATTTCTATCTGTATCTTTTTCTATCTGCTCGAGATCCTGTTTTGTATGCTTGCTGATCAGTTCGTTCAGTTGTTTCTTGGTGTTCATCAATTCGCGCACTTGAATTTCTACATCTGTTGCTTGACCTTGTGCGCCCCCCAAGGGTTGATGCAGCATGATCTTTGAATTTGGCAGTGAATATCGCTTGCCATCTTCTCCAGCCATGAGTAAAAGGGCTCCCATTGATGCTGCAAGTCCCACACAAATGGTTGATACGTTGGGTTTGATGTACTGCATGGTATCGTAAATAGCCAATCCGGCAGATACGGAACCACCGGGACTGTTGATGTACAAACTGATATCTTTATCGGGATCCTGGGCTTCCAGGAAAAGCAACTGGGCAATAATGATATTTGCAACGTTGTCGTTTACAGGCGTTCCAAGAAATATAATTCTGTCTTTCAGTAATCTGGAATAGATATCATATGCCCTTTCATATCTTCCCGTTGTCTCTATGACTGTTGGAATAATCTGATTCGTCGGTTCCACTTTTTCACCTCTTGTTATTCTTTGTCTTCCTTTTCGATTTTCTCAGCTGTCTTTTCCACTTCTTCTATAATTTTATCCGCTTGTTCTTCGGCTTCTCTTTCCGCTTCTTTTGTCGGTAATTCCTTTTCCTCTATGGTACATTTGTCCATCAGGTATTCAGCCACTTTCTCCTGCATCATGTTCTCCCTGATTCTTGCACGCACGTTGTGATCTTTTTCCAGGAAACCCATGGCCTGTTCTGCTGTCATTCCCCAAGCCGGTGCCATCTTCTCCACGTACTCTTTGAACATCTCATCCGATATCTCTTCACCGGATTCTTTAAAGACTTTGCTGATGGCATATAATTTTTTTAACTGATATACATTTGAATCGATGATGGTATCATTTAATTCCGATTCTGAACCCACTCTTTCCAATTCTGATTCGTAACTGTTATCTTTTTTCATGGATTCAATCGAACTTTCTAAAAATTCCTTTTTTGTTTCATCTGATAATTCTATTTCCGAATCTTCTACCAGCGCGTTGATGATTTGGTTCTTGATGGAATTTTTAACCGTCTCATCCAAAGCTTCCATAGCCTCTTGACGGATATTTGCCTTTAATTCTTCTAACGTGTCGCCTTCCACTTCTTTGACTTCTTTGGCGAACTCATCTGACAATTCGGGAATTACGCGGTTGTAAACTTCCTCAACCTTGAGTTTATAAACATAACTCAATTCTTTACCGGATTTATTTCCATCAGCATCCGCGGCAAATTCTTTCTTGTATTCCTTTTCCTCTCCTGCTTCCATTCCAATACAGTTTTGAATGATATCCCTTTTGTCATCTTCCATCAATTCATACTCTTTTGCATCCTGATTGAAAAGCTCTTTGCCCTCTTCATTCTCTACAACATAGGACATTCTGACGCTGTCGCCAATCTCTGCCTTGCCTTCTTTCGGTTCAAGAATGGCGTTTTCATTCTGAAGCTGCTTGACTCTCTCATTAACCATCTCTTGAAGATTTTCTTCGTTTGGAACATATTTATCCACGGTTATATCCTTGTAATCCGGAAGTGTTACCTCAGGTTTTAAATGGATTTGTACCGTTACTTCCGCGTTGTTGCCATCTGTAAATTCAAGGTTCTCTATGCTGGGTAACATGAGTGTGTCCTTGTCTTTGATGGTTTCTTCAATATCTTTTTTAATCAGTTCTTCCAAGGCAAGAGATTTTAAACGGTCTTCACCAATCATCTTTCGGATAAGACCTTTAGGTGCCTTCCCTTTTCTAAATCCGGGAATTTGGTATTCCCTGCTTGCCTTTTGAATCTCTTGTGAGATAAATGGCTCAAATTCGCTGTTTTCGTAAAAAAACTTGATGGTTTCAAGATTTTTTTCTTTTGAAATCAATTCCTGTTTCAAGGGTAAACCTCCTTAATTGTTATCATCGATATTATATCATGTTTGGTTTTTTTCATAAACCGTCATCATCATTTCGTCTTTAAAACAAATAAAAACCGGCTTTACTAAGCCGGCAATTATAATATATTGGAGGCAACGGTCGGATTCGAACCGACGAATAGAGATTTTGCAGACCTCTGCCTTAGACCCCTTGGCAACGTTGCCAAAACCTCATGTATTATACCAGAATGACCCTTTGATTTCAAGATGCTTTATGACATTTAGATTAATTTTTCTCCTTTTTTGATATAATCATATTGTACGAATGATTATGGAGGTGTACATTGAATTCAAGAAAAAATGACGACTCGAAAAAACCAACGGCTGCTCCCAAAAAGCCCAAAAACACACGCGTGAGAAAAAACAATAATCAAAAGCCAGTTAAAAAGCGGCCGCAAAAGGTCACAAAGCAAAATCCGAAAAAGCATATTCCTCCAAAAAAAACCGAAAAAAGCGTTGAACAAAACAACAAAGAAAAACAAAAAACTGAAGTGGAATTCATTTCCAAAGCAATCTTGGAAGATGAATGGACCATAGATAATATTGATCGGTATGTTCTGGCAGTACGTAAGGCCTTTGAAAAAATACCCGAAAATGAAAAAGAATCGTATGACTTAAGGGAGATTTGGGTTAACAGTTCGCTTCCCGCGGATCTGATCTTGAAAATCATCTCTGATCATGGAGAAAAGATCGGCATCAAAAAGAATAGCCTTTACCTGGATGGAAAGGTGGTTTATTAAGGGCTTTTTGAGATACATTGACTAACAAAAGGATATATGTTAGAATCAGTCAGCATATTACCCCGTACAAGGACTTGGGTTGAGCCTCCTTGAACTTTGTTTGGGGCGAATTTTGGAGGTGTAATAATGGCTCTGGATTATGACAAGAAACAAATGATTATTGATGAATTTAAGATCAACGAACATGACACGGGTTCAGTAGAAGTACAAGTGGCAATGCTTACAGCAAGAATCAGACAGTTGACTGAACACTTGAAAAAACACAAAAAGGATTTTCATACCAGAAGAGGTTTGATGAAGCTTGTTGGTAGAAGAAGAAGATTGCTGAAATACCTTAGAGAAAATCGACCTGAAGTTTACAAAGAAATGCTTGTAAAACTTGGGATAAGAAGATAATTCATCTCACTAATCACGAAACGGCCCTTTTTAGGGTCGTTTTTTTTATGGGAACCGGTAGACTACCGATTGGGTTTGAAGCAATGAAGCAAGCGTCAAATCCCTAATGTACACGTCAATCGCGTTTCCCTTGATGGCACTGCCTTCGTCTTCAACTACAAACAACCCATTAGAAGGCGTTCCCTTAAGCTCAGGGATGTAAATCATGGTTCCTTTTTCGAATAATTCGGGATCAGCTGCCACGGAATACCATTCTTTTGCAAATCCGCCATCTTTTACCCTTCTAAAATAGGGGAAATAGGGCAGGTTCCCATCTTCCCATTCTGTATAAAACGTAATCCTGAATTGTCCCATCTGCTTTAAAAACAGCTTCATGGGATCTCTGTATTCTGCGTTTAGGATAAATTCAAGCGTAAATTTTTGGTTCTCAGAGGTTCCGATGATTTGACCTCCGTTTACCCAATCTCCTTTGTTAATTAAAACATTTTGAAGATCAGCGTAAACAAGTTTAATAGCATTTCCGTGATAAATTACTACATAAGAAGCCCCACGATCGATGACTCTTCCGGGTAAGCAGGATACGATTTCCTGATTCTCAAGTGTTGCAAATGTCAATCCCCGAGAGAAGCCGTCCAGTGTATTTTCAGCATAAAAGACGAGAATGTCGGAGGGGATTAGATTTCTCCTGCCGTAAAGCGGAATTTGGATTCTCTCAAAAACCGATGGGCATTGAATGATCAGTTCCTGACCCCTTCTTATAGCCCTGGGATCATCTATGTTATTCATTGCCATTATTTCGTTGGCACCGTTGGGTCCCAATCCAAAGGCCGTGGCTATTTGGCTTAATGTGTCTCCCGATTGAACCTGATAAATGACTTTGTCATCGTAAACAAGATAATCTTCCTGGCTAAAAGGCTGAGGATCGTTTTTATAAAGTTGCCATTTCAAACTTTTAAAGTTTTCCCGTAAGAGGGTAATTTCTTTTTGCATTTTTTCCGTTTCTTCGTTGGAATAAGTATTCGTCTGTGTGGAAACATATGTTTTTTCAAAGGTTTCCAGTGTTTTCCTGCTTTCCTTTTCCACAAGCAGCTTAATTTCTTCCATGGTAGGTACTTTTTGTTCTTGAGTCAAATCTAATCTATCATTAAATATTGAAGTATATGTCATACTGGCATATAGTGAATCTACAAAGTCAGTGTTTTTTTCCAATGCCTCAGATAAGGCTTGGATGGCCTTGGAATTCTTTTCAATATCCAGCTTGTTTTGACTTTGCTGCCAGGTAAATACCTCCACCCGCAGTTGTAGTTGCTCTACAAGTGTACTTAAAGAATTGTATAGAATATCTTCTTCTTGAAGTCCTTGGCCATTGTCATAACACGCTGTTAAGAAGAGAAGAGATAAAACCAAAAGTGTAGCAATACCCCATTTTGTTTTGTTGGTTGTTAAACGGATCCTCTTACCTCCTCCCATAATTCTTGGGCCGCTTTAATGTAATGAGAATTTGACCCTCTGTATTCTTTTAGTAGTCTTTCCAGCCATTTGAATCCATCTTTAATTTGGTTCAGTTGTATATTCAACGAGGACATGTAAAACATGATCCCGTCACTGTGTTGACCCTTTTTGTCTTCAGCATAAGCTCTTTCAAACTGTTTTAGTGACTTGGAATAACTGATGGCAGCGTTTTCCAGATCGTTTTTATCCATGTAATACCAACCCATCTTCAGGAACAGTTGAGCCGTTTTAAATGGCATGTCCGCTTGTAGATAGGTTAACAATCCCAGGATCTGAATGTTATGGGAATCATCCAGGGTCCGGTCCTCTTCAAGATTTAAGGATATGTTTCGCTTTGCCCTTTCCAGACTATTTCTTAAGATATCCAGACGATCATAAGGCATGGTGTCCAATATCTTATCAAAATCACTTTCATAAGCAGTAAAAAGACAAACAGGACACGTCACAAGGGCATACCAGTCGGGATTCACATCTTTATAGAAAGGACGTAGAAAAATATCCCTTTTCTCAACGGATATGGCGTTTGAAAAGACTCTGACCGACTCAAATTCTTCCCCGCACTGGGGGCAGGTCATCTTTTTATACCAAAATTTCTTTTTTGCCATTATTCACCATCAACTTCCTGGAGCAGTGCGTTAACAAAGTCTTGGGGATCAAAGGGCTTTAAGTCATCCACGCCTTCTCCCACACCAATGAACTTGATGGGAATACCGAATCTTTCTTTAATTGACAGTGCAATCCCCCCCTTGGCTGTTCCATCCAATTTTGTGATGACTATACCGGTTACCCCTACAGCCTCGGCAAATTTTTCAGCCTGCATCAATCCGTTTTGACCGGTTGTGGCATCGATTACCAAAAGAATTTCATGGGGGGCCTCGGGAATAACCTTTTTAATGACTTTGTGAACTTTCGCCAATTCGTTCATCAAATTGGTTTTCGTATGTAAACGTCCTGCTGTATCAATAATCACACAGTCTTTGTTCTTTGATTTAGCATGCTGAACAGCGTCAAATGCCACCGCTCCTGCATCCGCTCCGTGCTGATGTGAAATCAGTGTTACTTCAGCCCTTTCCTGTGCCCAAACACGAAGTTGATCGATGGCTGCCGCTCTGAAGGTGTCCGCTGCAGCGAGAACGACTTCTTTACCTTCATTTTTGAGTATTTTGGCTATTTTACCGATGGTGGTCGTCTTTCCAGCTCCGTTGACTCCCACGACACTGATCACAAAAGGTCCCTCGGATGGATATTTTAACTCAGTTTCTCCATCCAGCATTTCAACCATGATGGCTTGAAGTGCCTTTTCAGGTGAATCAAACTCCTTTTTTCTCTCCTGAAGACTTTCAATAATCTTCTCGGAACACTCAACTCCTACATCTCCCATGATCAATATTTCTTCTATCTCTTCCAATGTATCTTCGTCAAGTTTTCCGAAACTCAGTATCTTTTTAATCTTCCCGAAAGTAGCCTGATTTGTCTTTTTTAGCCCTTTTTTTAGTTTATCAAAAAAACCCATACTGTCTCTCCTGCCTATATCTTTTGATAGAAAAACGGCTCGATGACTTTTAAGCCTAATTTTCTATAATTGAATATTCTTTCGGTACTGCCTACGAACAATATCCCCCCTGGTTTAAGGGCATTGACGAAATTCTGATACAAAACATTTTTAGTTTCCATCTCAAAGTAGATAACCACATTTCTACAGGAAATGAAATCCAAATCTTTTTCAAAAGACTCCTGAAGCATGTTATGTTTTTTAAACATAACCCTGGTTTTTAAAACAGGTTTCACTTCATATCTTTCGTTATCCAGCTTTTTGAAATACTTGTCCACTATTGCCGGCTCTGTACTTTCAAGTGCTCGTTTTTCGTAAATACCCGCCTTGGCTTTGGCCAAAACGCCGGTATCAATATCTGTTGCAATAATCTTTGCTTGAGATGCATTTAACTGCTCGAGGATCATTGCCCAAGTATACGGCTCTTCTCCACTGGAACAACCGGCACTCCATATTTTTAAACGTGGACCGGATTCCTTTAATTTTAAAGGCAGGTATTTTTTTTCCAATGCTTTCCATTTCTCGGGATTTCTGAAAAACTCCGTTACATTTATCGTCAGTTTGTCTAAAAATTCTTCCTTTTTATCCTCATCCGATAAAATCAACTTCATGTAATCCCTGTAAGTTTCTGTTCGGTTTTTTCGAAGTAAAATATCCGTTCTTCTTTTTACCCTGTGTGGTTTATAACCGCTTAAATCAAGATCCAGCTTTTTTTTAACCTCCGAGACAAACCAATCAAATTCGGGATCCGTTATCTTTTCAATCATTACATTTCCTCCAGTCTTCATCATTGTGTTCATTAATAAAAATCTAGTTTGAGATTGTATCTGGCACCCATTCTAAATAACCAATACTCTTTCTTTACAAGACGTATATCCATGAATAGATTCTCATATACTCGAAATTCGAAATCGGCATACAGTGATTGGCTGTGTTCATCATTATAATCCATTTCATTTGAAAACCCTATGTTAGAGACTATATCACCGGTTTCAAAATTCCAGTATACATCCGTCCAAGTCCTTCTTCCCGGCTTTTCATGCGCCAAAAACAATGCCTTACCGGCATTCAATTCCAAAGGCCCTATTTTAACCGTAAAAAAGGGGTTTATTCCCAGTGAATCCTTAAGTCCTGCCCTTAAAGAAAATATACCTTTTTGGTATTCTCCCATCAACCCATAAACCAAATGATCCGTTCCCTCATCAAATATTTCATCGTAGGTTTCCACCTGTTCCGTCTGAACACCAATATGTTCATAACCAATAAAAGGAGATAATTCAAAATCTTTATATACGACACCCGGTCCTGCCGAAATAGCGTATGTCATGGAAGATGAGTTATCAATAAAGGCATCGGCATTGATTTTCAAACCCCAATCCCCAAAAGTCACAGCAGGAGATGAAAAGTTAAATGCCCAGGCATTCCACTCAGGGGATTTAATATCCAGTCGCCAATCCAAATTATCATAATCAAAATGGATATATTTTCTATCGAAATCAACCCTGGGTAGAAAGACCATCTTTGAGTTTAAACGATTCTCCAATCCGAAATAGAAAATCAGATTTTTATATTTTACCCTGGTAAACTCAAAATAATCGGACACTTCTTTATTTGCCAATGCAAAGAATGTTCCAAATTCATCCTTTCTCTGTTCGACCCTAACGTTGAATTTCCCATCAAAAATAAGAAAATGCATCTTGGGATTGAGTGATACAAATGATCCAATAGCTGGTTCTCCTGAAAGAAAGAAACCGGAAGAGATATCTATTTCAGCACTGGCATCCGTTAAAATCTCATCCGGATACCGCAACTGCCAATCGACATCTTCAAACTCCTCTTCCTGGGAAAATCCACAGCTAGCTATAAGCAGTAGAAAAAAGGAAATAAAAAGCACCTTAATTATTTTTAATTCAACCATGACAAAACATCCTTCAAATATTTTTTATGGTTAAAAGCATAATGATTGACGGGGTATTCACCTCGATGGTAATCTGATCCCATGCTGATTAACAGGTTTTTCTCCTTGACAAAGGACAAATATCTTTGAATCTGTGATTTGGTATGCTTAGGATGAAAGACTTCCAATCCGTCAATGCCAAAAGCTGTAAATTGATGTATATCGTATTTGTTCATACCTTCAGAATGATCCGCAGAACTGTTGTACAATCCGGGATGCGCCAAAAAAACTAATCCTCCTGCCTTTTTAATAATCTCTATTGCCTCTTCCACCGGCTTTAATCTGTGGGTAATCGCATCACCGCTGCTGTCTCCTATCAATTCTTCGCAAAAAGCTTCTGAGGGATTTGCTATATATCCGTACTTAAATAGTAAATCGGCTATTTGAGGCCTGCCAACATAATGGGCACCGACAACTCTGTCAATATCTGTTTGATCGAATCCATAACCGCTTTTTTTAAGCTGTTCAAATATCAAAAGGGCTCTCTCTTTTCGCAATACGATACGTTCTTTGATAAACGCCTTTAAAAGAGGGGAACTCCAATCAAATTGATAACCCAAAATGTGAACTTCCAACCCCTTATACATCGAAGAAATCTCAATGCCGGGTAACGTATACATATCGTTCTCGAGAGCTGCCCTTTTTATCTGTTCAAACGGTGCAATATTGTCGTGATCTGTAATTGAAAAATGCGTGACGTTATTTTTTTTTAATTCTCTGACAAGCATTTCCGGAGTTTTTTCACCATCGGAATAGCTTGTGTGTAAATGCAAATCTGGAAATGGATTCACTTGGCTATCAAAGGGTTTCCATGATCCTTTCCATTTCTGCATCGTCAATATCAAAATTAGCGTAGACATTTTGAACATCGTCCAGGTCTTCTAATTTAGAGATAAGGTTTAATACCTTTTCAGCATCTCTGCCTTCAATGGCTACGGTGTTTTTTGGAAGATAGGAAAACTCAATATCTTTCGGGTTAAATCCACCTTCTTTAAGGGCATCTGCCACCTGCATCATATCTTCAGGCGCTGTGGTTATTGAAACCGGGTCGCCACTATCATCAATATCTTCAGCACCGGAATCAATGGCAGTCATCATGAATTCATCCATATCAGCTATCTGTTCTTTACTCACGGTCATGGTTCCTTTTTTCTCAAATATCCATGCAACACTTCCTGACTCTGCCATATTGCCGTTGTACTTGCTGAATACGTGACGAATTTCCTGGGCAGTTCTGTTTTTGTTGTCAGAAACAGTTGTAACAAGCATAGCTACTCCTGCAGAACCGTACCCTTCATAAGTGATTTCAACGTATTCTACGCCTTCAAGCTCACCAGTACCCCTTTTAACAGCTTTTTCCATTGTGTCTTTTGGCATATTGGCATCTCTTGCCTTATCCATGGCAACTCTTAATCTGGGATTTGAATCTGGATCCCCGCCTCCTTCTCTGGCGGAAACCGTTAGTTCCCTGATGATTTTGTTAAAAAGGGCTGAACGTTTCTTATCTTGAGCCCCTTTTCGATGTTTAATATTAGCCCATTTATTGTGTCCAGACAAAGATAAAACCTCCTTCAGTTTTATAATTTATAAATATTTTACTACAATAAAAGTCGTGTCATCATGTTGCTTCGCCGTTCCAACAAATTGTTCCACAGCACCCAATATGGCATCTTTAATTTCAACAGCGGATCGATCATAGTTTGTCTTTATAACTTCTTTCAACCTTGTAAAGCCAAACTCATCCTTTTTTTCGTTTCGTGCTTCCGGAATACCATCGGTATAAATTACGAATACATCACCTGATTTTAATTTAAACGTCTCTTCAACATATTGCTGATCTTCAAATATGCCAATGGGGATTCCGTCGTTGCTGATTTCAAAAAACTCGTCCGTTTCTTTTCGGAAAAGAATAATCGGGTCATGGCCAGCGTTAGAGTATTTAAAAGATCCCTCTTTCGTATCCAGGAGCACAAACATGGAAGTGACAAATCGATCGGTTATATCATTCTGAGCGATATGATCGTTTACTTTTGAAACCAGTTCCGGTAATGAATTTGAACTATGAACCATGATTTTAACAGCTGATCGAAAACTGCTCATCAATAGTGAAGCCGGTATTCCCTTCCCGGAAACATCAGCTACAATCAAAAACGTTTTATTCCCAATAAAAAAGACATCATAATAATCTCCGGCAACTTCTACAGCCGGAGAAAAACTGGCGGCAATTTCTGTATTCTCCGGTTGTATGATGACCGAAGGCAATAAACTGTTTTGGATTTCTTTTGCTATACTTATCTGTTCTCTCAGCCTTTCCTGTTCGATTTTTTCTTCCAAATAAATAAAATTCTCGATACTGAAATGAATTTGGTTGGCAATGGACTCCAATAATTTTCTGTCCCCGGCAGTAAAGATTCCTCCAAGCTCTCGATTGGCAAGAACAATTCCTCCATAGCACTTATTGTTTGAACTGATGGGAATGATGATCATGGATCTTATAATTTTTGAAATACCAAATTCTTCCAGATTGTCACTCTCCAGCATCAATATTTTTACATTGTCTTTTGAGAGGTATTGGATAACAAAATCCTGGCAAACACCCAATTTATCATTTAGCTTGGAATTATCATTCACGTTGCAAAAAAACTCTTTTACACCTAAATAGGAAAAATAAATACCGATTCCCTCGGAAGGAATTGAATTTCTGATTGATTCGATAAGCTTTTCAACAACAGAAACCGGATCAAGCGTATGGGATAGTATCCTTGTAACTTCATACAAAGTTGAAAGCTCTTCATATGTTTTAGAAATTTCCTCAAGCTGAGTTTCCAACATGATGGAACTTTCTTCAAGTTGGTTCTTGTAGTTTACAAGTTCATTTTCAAGTTTTTCAATTCCCTGATCCAGTACATTAACAATGTATTCCTCTGCATTTTCCGACGAAGAATTTGTATCAGACGTTCTTTCAACTTCCAAATCCGAGATCTGTTCTAATCTCTTTAACAACGCTTCAAGCCTTTTTTTAAGAGGCATCGCCAATCACTTCTTTCACGGAAGAAATAAGCTGTTTCGGACTAAAAGGCTTTGTCAATACACC
>CAYOFT010000032.1:0-15954 GCA_964403295.1 uncultured Thermotogaceae bacterium
GTGTCTATTCCCCTATCTGCCAATACCGATTTTAGACTAAACAATGAAAATCCGGAATTGATTCAGTACAAGACGACAGGGACTGCAACAGAACTTAAAGTAGCCAGTGGGACAACAGTTGAAACGATGCTTCAAAATGTGGAATCTGCAGACGGTTCGAATCAAGCTTATGTGATTTACAACCAGTATGTCAATCCGTTAGCTGAAGACGACATCTTAACGGAAGGGGCGACACTTGTGGTTGTTTCAGAAAGGGGGTCAAATCAACGGAATTATTCCATTGCCATCTCCCCTACACCATTTGTTAGGCTATACAGCATTACTGAAGAAACAGATATGGTTAAAAGAAATGACAGACCCGGTAGCGATTTTCTTACTACCTGGCATGATACAATTGCCAGCGCGGTTGCCAGTGCGAATATCACGGGTTTTTCAACCATAACGGTTTGGCCTGCTACCTATCGGGAAACGCAAATGGAAATAAACGGGAAATCATTAATCATTCAATCCATTGATGATAACCATTTTACAATTGATATGGAAGACCAGTTCTGCAGAGCGTTTAACATCACAACAAATGCCTCAGTTAGCATCAACAATGCAATCATTCAAAATGCGAATCCAAATGACAGTGTTGGCGGGGGGGCAATTAGACTTGCAAACAGTGCACTTCATTTGGAAAACACCCATTTGTTCAACAACATCACTGAGTATTTTGGCGGAGCCATATTTGCTGAAGATCATTCGATTTTAACGATAGAGAACGGTCTTATATCCGGAAATAAGGCAAAATCAGATTCCCTTTCCAATCAATTGGGTGGCGCTGTCTGTCTTAATAACAGTTCTTTTTATGCCACTGATACTACGTTAATCAATAATGAAGCGGGTAGATATGGCGGAGGGTTATACACATCACAAAACGGGGAATGTATACTGGAAAACTGTACGATTACCAATAATTTCGCCGGTAAAGATGGTGGAGGAATGTATATTTTTGCCGGGAACAATCAGAATTTTGTTTTTCTTGGAGAAAAACTCACGGTTAGCTTCAACCAAGCAGATAAAGGCGGTGGGATGATCATAGGTGGTAATACGATATATAACCTTTATCAGTCTGAACTGAACGCCAATAACGCCAATGATTTCGGCGGAGGAATATATTCGGGAGCAACGGGAACGATTAATGAATGTACCATTACATCAAATCAAGTGTCTGACGGAGATGGCGGGGGTATTTTTGTGCTTGGGGATGCAATAACTATCACAAATTCCGCTGTTATTGATAATCAGGCAACCGGGAATGGCGGCGGACTTTATTTAAGTTTAACTGAAGGGACTATTTCTCAAACACTCATCAGAGGAAACAGTTCCGATGAAGGAAGTGGCGTTTATATTAAAAAATCAACGGATTTGTCCAAGGATATACTGACCGGTACGATCAGCTGGATCAATGATATCGGATCTCAAACAGACAATTTAGGCATTTCGCCTAAAGATCCAAGTGTTGAGGATGATTATGAAACAGGGATTGTGTACAATACGAACGTATTAAATGATTATTCGGTTGCTATTTTGGATAATATTGCAGGAGGTGGCCATTCACAATTTTGTATATCAAATTAAAAAAAGGAGCGTTTTTTTATGCCTGATAGTTTAACTCATTATTATAAGGTAGGGAAAAAGCCGTTTTTAAGCTTATCTGCATTAAGTGAAGAGGCAGCTTTGACAATAATGAATAAACTTTATCAAGATGATGCCATGTGGGGGCGATTTAAGAATCCACAAAGATATATCAGAGAAAGAAGGCAAACGGAACAATGGGTGAGAGAATCATTTATTGCAAAAGGCGGGAAGCCCGCAAAAACCTTTCCGATTTATATGGTTTTGGGAAGGTGTAAAAGTTTAGAAGAAAAGGTTAACAGTAATCAGCTAAAGAAAATTGAGATTCCATTAACTTACTTTACAGAGCAGGAAGTGAGTTACACCTTTGTGGACAGTATGTACTCGCTGGTTTTAGGTAGAGATAAACCGCCGGAATATTATCAACCCGAATATCACGGCAAGGTATTTACCCTAACTGAAATCAAAGCAATCATCCATAAAAAAGGAGAGCCTGTTGAAGGCTGGTGGGGAAATCTTCCGGAAGATTTTTTCCCTTATATCGAAGCACAGGTTTGGTGTCAGGAAAAACTTTTTGATTACCTGGGAAGTATGGGTTAATTCAGTCCTGCAATGTTACTTCGAAAACACAGGAGTCATCACCCTTTAGTATGGTTTTCAGAATTTTTATGGATACAGTTGTATTTAACAGCCGTTCATACATGGATTGATCAAACGTTTTTGTGCAATGACATAAATTTGGGTTTTTTGTTATTCCTGATTGAACCAACGGACAGAAACAGTGGCTTTCATTCAAGTCCACCATAAACCCTTTTTCTGTGGGTTGGTAAAGAAAATCCGGAAGGGCTTTTTGTAAAAAGGTGATGATTGGTTGGATTTCCTTCTTTCCGGAATATGCGGGAAGCTTTTTAACCCATTCGCTGTTCTGATAACATCGTTGACCGATTTTGGCTATCATTTCTTCATCTGAAGTTTCAAGTGCCCAGTTGATCCATTGTTCGTGAAATTCCAAATTCTGCCTCCTTAACGCTTACTTAAAATCCTTTTTGACAAAAACATCTTCATCCTCTTCATGCAATGGGTTCCAAACCTGAGCAAAAAATGGGTTGTGTTTTGCTCTTTCCGGGTAATCCCATGCTTCGTTTTCACATATCGGACACCAGTGACCGGCTTTTAAAATTAAATAAGGAGATGCTTTAAATTGATGTGCCTTATGGCATTGCCAGTTTAAAGGCGTGTACAAATCTCCATTTTTCATATCCGTTGACAAACAGCCGCCACCTCGGAAAAGGGCTGCACCTTCCATATCTTTAAGGGATAATTCATCATCGGGAATAGATTCATCATAACCGTGATTGAGATAGGTTGGCGTTTTTGAGGGATAGATTAGTTGATAGCCTTCTTCCCAACTCTTGATGGTGTTTTTCCTTTCCAGAGTGCCAAAGAAGGC
The DNA here is from genome assembly GCA_964403295.1 of uncultured Thermotogaceae bacterium. Classification (GTDB taxonomy): domain Bacteria; phylum Thermotogota; class Thermotogae; order MWEM01; family MWEM01; genus JASUTC01. The sequence goes on from CAYOFT010000032.1 coordinate 3,071, forward strand.
CTTGATCCAATCCCTTCTATCATTTTCAATCATCCATCCGGTTCCACGTTCTTGGTATTTGATCCTGCCGTAGGTATGTTTCAATTGCTTGTCAGATGGCAACAATAAATTGAGCAAAGGGATGGCGTGAAGGAATCTAATCATTCGATTTTCTTTCTGAAAATATTCATCCGGATCAACCGATCGAAAATGGAGAATGTCGTTTAGTTTATCAGAATCGGTATACCATTGTCCGTGAAAATTAAACAATGCAAAATCCCTTGGATCAAAACAATTTCTGATGTCCCCGCCTAAAGCTTCTAGAGTTTTACTCATCAGTTGGAAGTTCGTGAACCGCCATTTTTCTCCGCCCCCGATGTTATAACATTTTCTCCAAAAACAATCAGGTACCCACTCTTCACAGACGTTTGCCATCAGCTTGCCCGATTCCTCTGATGTGACCCATTCCAAAACGTTGTTGAGATTCTGATGAAAAACGATAGGATCACGTAATCCGGCTGTGTTAATAGGAAGCATCCCCGTTTGTCTGAGAGAAACCCATTTTTTCAAGCCAGATTCAATGACGGCTCTTTCCGAAGCCACTTTTGAAACACTGTAATAATCAAAAATAGAAGGTTTGATGGGATCACCGCAACGTCCCCAATGGATAGGAGGCATTCTGCATCCGGTTTCCCCTACAGTCCCAATATAAACCAAGGCAATTTGATCTCTGTTTTTCTGCTTTTTGATAGCATTGATGATGTTTAGCGTTGAACCATAGTTAATATCCATACAGACTTTAGGATGCTGATCTGCCATAGGAGACACCAAAGCCCCGATATGTAAAACGTAATCCACATCGTTGATGCAACGCTCTATTAAGCCCGCATCTCGCATATCACCATAAACAACTTCAAGATTTTGATGTTTTCGATAACGAGCAATTTTTCGTCTTTCTTTATTGGTATCCAAAACAAGGGCTCTAACTGTGAAACGGACAGTTCTTTTTAGGAGTTCTTTTAGTGTATGCAATCCCATATTACCCGTGCCACCGGTAACGAATATGCGTTTTCTATTATTCATTTCACACCTGAGCCCTCAAAAATCCCTAATACTTTCTTTTTGAATGTAATTTTTTATACGGTGATAATTCCTTTAAAAACCTGAACCGCTTCTCCGGCTATTTTGATCCGTTTTTCAGAAGAACAGTCCAAATGCAAAAAGCCCCCTCGTTTGGAGGCCTGATAAGCGGTCAATTCTGTCTTTTCCAGTTTTTCAGCCCACAATGGTCCCAGGACAGTATGGGCAGAACCGGTAACCGGATCTTCATCGATACCTTCCCAGGGGACAAATGTTCTGGAGACAAAGTCATAGGTTTCGTCATTTGATTTCGCGGTAACAATCAAGCCATGGATGTCAAAATCGAAATCCATTTGTTTGAGTTGATGAAAATCCGGATCCAAGGTACGAACATCCAACTCTTCTTCCAATAATAAACAAACAAAGCCACTCTTTTCCGAATAGTATTCTTTAAATGTCTTGTTGTAATTCAAGGCAAATGAGAATTTTTCATGAACTTGCGTTTCAACGGGTTTATTCATAGGAAAATCCAGAATAATTTTGTTACCATCACATTGGGCTCGTAATTCTCCGCTTTTAGTTCTGAAAATAAGTTCACTTCTATCGCAGTAATCATTGGATAAGACAAAAGCAGCCGATAAGGTTCCATGTCCGCATAGGGGAACTTCCACTTCCGGGGTAAACCATCGTAAATCGTAAATGCCTTCTTCATCAGTTGAAATGACAAATGCCGTTTCGGAAAGGTTCATTTCCGCAGCGATATTCTGATAGAGTTCTTCACTCAAAGGTTTTTCCAGAACACAGACTCCTGCAGGATTTCCTTTAAATAATTGATTGGTAAACGCGTCAATTTGAAAAATACCCAGATTCATTTTTACCCTCCGTTTGTTTATGTTGAAAAGTCGTCGAAAACAGTTCGTTTATCTAAAGAATGTCGTAAATTTCTTTTAATGCCCTTATCTGATAGGTGGGCTTTAGCTGTGTATCCAACTCGCTGTTGTCGTAATTGAACCAACAAGTATCTATCCCAAAATTGATCCCGCCTTGTATGTCAGATGACAGGGAATCACCAATAATGATAGCCCTTTTTTTATCCTGATGATTTGCCAGTTTAAAAGCATGGACAAAAAAATCGGGATTGGGTTTGCTGACTCCGATGTCCTCAGAAACCACGACACCATGATTATAGTCCTTTATGGTGGAATTGTCCAACCTTGAGAATTGAACGTCTTTTATGCCGTTTGTAACGATGATAACCGTATACTTCTTATAGAGATATTGAATGATCTCCTGAGCATCTTCCATGAGAAAACCGGATTGTCCCAAATAGGACAGATATTTTTCACTGAAATCCTTTGGGGGAATATCTAAACCATATTTCTCAAAGAGCAGCTTAAATCTTTTCTCGGATAATTCGCCTTTTTCTATGTCGCCCTTCTCAAGAAGCTGCCACAGTTTTTTGTTGATCACATTATAGTCCTGTCTGATTTTGTTTAAATCCCCTTGAAATCCAAAATCCTTCAAGCTGTTTTCCAAGGCATGGGCTTCTGCTTTATTGTAGTCGAATAATGTGTTATCTGCGTCTATGAGAACGAGTTTGTACATGTTATCAAACCTCCATGAAAAGTCTTTTTTGGATTATAACAAATGCATGTTGGAAATAATAATACCACGAAACAGGTACTATAACCCCGGGGGGAATGATAGCAGGGGACAGGGCCGTCGATACGATAATCGCCGAACCTGTCCCCTGCTATCATTAAAAGTCGTCGAATAAATTTTGGATCCCGAAACTTATTCGACGGTTTTTCTACGGCTTCCTTTTTCCGGAAAATCTATGCATGATGATCAATGCTGAAAACAATAAGGCTCCGGCAATTAATGACAGTGAAACAAAGGAGATTTTGAAGGAGCTAATGTCTGCGATCCATCCGAAAATTGGGAATATGGCGATCATGATGATACTGAACAGCATGCTTTCAATTGATATAATCGTTGCCCGTTGATGAGAGGGGATATTTTGGTGTAAAAAGTTTTGGAAAGAGACAAACATCCCCGACTCCCCTGCCATGATTAAGGTTAGGGCAATAACGGATAGTACTGAATGAATACTCCTAAATCCGCTAAAAGCCAATAAAAAGATACCGAAAAAGACGATCAACGAGAAGAACAAAAAGGGGTACTTGGTTATGTTACTGAATTTTTTCCGTTTCAGGAATCTTTCGATACGCTGGACATTAATAGATAGTAATGCCCCGGCAGCGGAGCCGATAGCCAAATAAAGGCCGATGGTTGAAATTGTTAGTCCGGTACTCCGCCAATAGTTTTGTATATAATAGAAAACCACAGTACAAAAGGCCGAGAGGGTGGTTGTAAAAAGGGTGAGTAAAGCGATGGTCTTCTTTGAAAAAAGCGTTTTAAAACTCTCATAGGTGTGTATGAGAAAGTTTTTAAAGGAATGCTCACTGTTTACAACCTTTTCAATGGGGGGCTCATAGAATGTCATGGCTGAAATAATCGCTATCAGCGAAACAACTACAGCAGTTCCGAATGCCAGCATAAAACTCCTTTGACCTAATATACCACCTATGAACAACGAAAAAATGGAAGTAGTTTGGTAAATGGCTTCAAGATTTCCGGCCACTTTTGTGTATCCCTTTTCTTTGTTGAGGACTTTCATGGAATCAAATACCAGCGCTTCTCCGGAGCCGGATTCCAAATTGTATGAGAGGGCAGAAAAGAAAAAGGAAAGGGCAAACATCCAAAAGGTGTTTGAGAATAGCAAGATAAGCAGTGAAATCAAGCTGGCTATTCTTCCGGCAATTCGGCTTGCTTTTCTTCCTAATAAATCTGCTATGGCTCCTGTGGGAACTTCCATTAACAGAGAGCAGATGTGAAAAAAACCTTCCATCATTCCGATTTGCAAAAGACTCAAACCCTTATGCGCCAGGTAGAGCATCCACAAGCCATGGGTAAAGTTCAAACTGGTAATCAGCATATACCAATAGTTTTTGGTAATATTTTTCTTCAATTTTAATTCTATTTTATTCATTATTCTTTATTCCTCCAAAAAAAAACCACGACTTTCGCCGTGGTTTTGCTATCTGCAAATTGATCGTAATCAATTGTTTACATCAAACCGGACGGCATTATCCCATGTACAGTATTGAGTGTTCCTGAAATAACATGTCCAAAAACGATTTGAATCAACATACGGGATAACCCTCCTTTTTTAGTCAGAAGATAATACCATAAAAGGTTGGAGGTGTCAATTCAGATAACAGGCGCCTTTTTGTTATACTATATCGTTTACGAAGACATATTAGGGAGGCATATAGACATGAGAGAAAAATCCAAAAACATCATTGGCTGGATTGGTGTGAGTATTACACTTATTGTTGCAAGCCTTTGGTCGTATTGGGGTGCGGTGGAGAATTTTCATGAGGGGATGTATTCTCCCGCTTTCTGGGAGAATTTGTTTATGTTCCTTTTTCAGTACATGCTATTTCCCATTATTTTTGTTGGGTTGGCTATTAGCAGCTTAAAATGGAAGTGGACGGGTCTTTTTTTGCATATCGGTTTAGCATTGTTTTCTTTGTATTTCTTCCGGGGAGCTCATTTTACCGTTATCGGTTTGATGATTGTGATTCCCCTAATCCTTTTGGGGTTGATTTATTTTTTTGGAAAACCAAAGCCAAAAAAATGGGCATACCGATTGATTGTGGGGATTCCACTGATTATTGTGATCAGTGTTTCCATACCCCTTGCCGTTAGAAACGCTCAAAGAGTCGATGATGGTGATTTTGGACTTCGAATCATCCAGGGTAACTCTATTACGCTTGCTTGGGCTCCCAGAGGCCCCGGATGGCCTGATCGAGGGGTTTCCTGGTATGAAGCCAAAGAGATTTGCAGCCATCTGTCTGAAGATGGAACTCAGATGCTTGACGAAGAAAAAAATATCTGGAGATTGCCAACCGTTGAAGAAGCTGTTCGTTCCATGATGTTGCACGGTGAGAATGCCCAAGGTGTGTGGGATGAAGAAGAGAAAAAAGCAACGTATAACAAAACACCGGATAAAGAAAGTCCCCTTTGGGATGTTCATTCCAAAGTGATTTACTATTGGACGGCAGATACTTCAAGAAAAGATAACAAAGATGCTTACATCATCGTTTATCACGGGGGTGTTTATGAAAGGCGTAAAGATAGTAGTCCCAGTTATTTGAGCTTTAGGGCAGTTAAAGATTACGGAGGAAACTCAGCACAATGAATATTTACTTGTGTTTTCAGCAGTTATTGTCAAATGATTTTAAAGATAAGCCGCTCGGTTCCTTCCATTTTCTTTTGCTCGGTATAGTGCTTTATCCGCTTTTTTAATGAGTTCTTCCGGGGAACTTTCTTTAATGGGCATCATGGATGAAGCTCCCAGGCTGACAGTTACGTAATCAGAAGCTTCTGACAGTTCATGGGGGATTTTCATGGCTTCCACATCAGCTCTAATGTTCTCAGCGATACGCATGGCACTGCTAAAAGTTGCTCCGGGCAGGATGACGACAAATTCTTCACCACCATATCTGGAAACAAAATCAGTTGAACGCTTCAAAGATTTGGAAATGCAATCGGCCACTTTCTTCAAGCAATCATCACCGGCAAGATGACCGTAATTATCATTATACAGTTTGAAATGATCCACATCGATGATGATTAATCCCAAAAGTGCAGAATCTTCGTGTGCTCTGTCCCACTCAATTTTTAGGTGTTCATCGAAGTAACGCCTGTTGGTAATGCCTGTCAATCCGTCAAAAGAAGATAGGAATTCCAGTGTTTTTCTTTGAGAATAAAGGTCCAGGAAGACTTGAACTTTATTTTTTAAGATGATCTCGTCGATGGGTTTAAAAAGAAAGTCAACGGCCCCAATTTTATAGGCTCTTCTGATTGTATCCATATCCTGGTCATTGGCTGTGATAAAGATGATTGGGACATTTTTAGTCTTCTGTGTTCCACGAACCAGTTCCGCGAATTCCAGACCATCCATGTTTGGCATTTGTACATCAAGAAGGATTAATGCGAACTCGTGTTCTAAAAGATACGCCAATGCCTCTGAGCCGGAGTGAGCTTTGATAATATTCAAAGCCGGTTGTTCCAGAATACTTTCAAGGGCTAATAAATTAGCGGGAATATCATCTACAATCAGTATATTTATCTTTCTCATAACATCACACCTTTTCTTCTGATTTTATAACAGGCTTGACACTTCTTTCAGGATTTTGTTTTTTTCAAATTCTTTTGGAAAAACAGAAGCTACATTAAAATCTGAAAAATCCTCCAGTAATTCTTCTGTTGAAGCATTACTTTGAGAAATAATCACGATGGGAATAGTTCCAAGTCGTTGATTAGACGAAATTTCAGATATTATCTTGTAATCTCCTTCCCTGGCAATATACTCATCTAAAACCACAAATGTCGCATCGGGATGATTATCCAATTTACTCAATCCTTCTATCGGATTATTCGTTCCATTAACAGTGGCCTTAAGACCTTCCATGTAATTGGTAAATAAAAACAGATATTTCATGTTTTTAGTGATCATAAAAATCTTTTTACCTTTTAATACTTTTCGCATATCTTCTTCTGTTAACCGATTCTTTGAATGTTCTTCCGGAAGGGGTATTTTTTTCGTTTTTTGAATCTTTTGAGAGATCCTTTTTTCCTTTTGTTTCCGTGAAACAGGCAAATAAACATTAAAGGTACTTCCTTTTCCCAATTCGCTTTTCAGTTTAATCTCACCACCAAGAAGCGTTGTTAATTTTTGAGAAATAGCCAACCCCAATCCGGTTCCACCAAAATTTTTACCGGCCGTACCATCTGCCTGTACAAATTCTTCAAATATGGCCTTTTGCTGGTCTGCTTCGATTCCTACACCGGTATCTTCTATGGAGAATATGATGTAATTTTCAGGACTTAACATGGAGGTTGTTTTTGTCAAACTTGAATCATGATTTAGGATTTTAAATTTTACGTATCCCTTTTCTGTGAATTTAAAGGCGTTAGAAAGAATGTTTCTTAAAATCTGCAACAATCGTTTTTTGTCTGAGTAGATGATTTCAGGAATATTCTCATCAATTTCAATTTGAAAAGTGATGCCTTTTGTGATTTGTTCAGCGTAAAAGGTTTCTGAAATCTCATTTTTGATGGCTCCAATTTCAATCGGTTCAATGAAGGTTTCTGTCTTTCCCGCCTCTATCTTGGCAATATCCAACACATCGTTAATCAGTGAAAGTAATGTTTTTCCGGAGGAGTAAACAGTTTTCAGAAATTTGAGTTGTTTATCATTCAGATTATCGTCTTTGTTTTTAATCAAAACTTGTGTGAGTGTAAGAATACTGTTTAAAGGGGTTTTTAGTTCATGGGACATGTTGGTCATGAACTCGTTTTTGTGGGTGTTCATGCGGTCAATTTCCTCTTTTTGTTTTTCCAGGATCAAACGAACTTTCTCTAAAGCCTTTTGTTTATCTTGAATTTCCTGCTGTTTGGTTTCAACCTCATTTTTTTCGATGTCTAATTTTTTTGAATTAATTTCAATATCCCTTAATTTGCTTTGCATCAATTCTTCGGTTTTTCTTATTTGATGTATGCGCTGTTGAACGACCCTTTTTTGGTCTTCCAGACTACTGGTTTCTTCAAACATCCGATTGGTTTCCTTGATTTGAGTATGACTTGGTTTGAAAGGAAGAGTTGCTTGGTCCCTGTTTATTGATTTTTTGTAGTAATGCAAAGCGATGATAAAGATGATGAAAAAACAGATTGAAAATAAAAAAGATAAAAAAATCAACATTAAAATTGACAAAAAGAGCCTCCCTTTCCTTAGTTATACATCATAGAGGTAAAACAAATCGTTATTATATTGTGTTTTTAACGATAGGGTTTATCGAATCTGTTTTTATAAACACCATTTTTTTTCAGCTGAGAATTCCAGTATAGTGTGCTGAACGGTAATTTCAACATTATTTTCATCCAAAATAGTCTGCCTTTAGACAATTTTTCAGGTCTTGCGATTGCTTTTAATAATGTTTGATCTAATTCTTTTTCAACTTGGAATAGCTTTCCCATTTCAGATAATCTTTGGGCATCCTTAAAAAATTTCTTCGGTATGAGCCTGGCTCCCTCCGAACCACCACGTACAATGCTACCAATGTAATCAGCGCCCAGTCTTATCGTAAATCTTTCGCAATACCTTTCCACATATCTACAATGGTGTGATTCAGGGAATCCGCATTGAATCATAAACAAAAAGTGTTGTTTTGTAAATGCATGAGGGCATTCACTCATTTGCTCGAAAAACTCTTTGACAAATCCGGGTGTCCAATCGGCATAAAGTGGAAAACCAATTAAGATATATTCATGATCTATAATGGCATTAATTACAGATTGCATGTCTTTTCTATCATAATAGTCTTTCAAGTGAAGGATATTGACAGTGGAAGGGTTCATCTCTTTTGTGAAATACTCGATGAGTTTTTTTGTGTTAGAATTCCTTCCCCTTGGAGAGCCGTTAATGGCTAAGAGTGTCATAGAGAAAGACCTCCTTCCACATCCTGAATGGATCTGAAAAACTGAAGGGTTGTTTTGAAATTGATGGCGAGTCTTTCATAAATCTCTTTACATAAGGCAATATCTTCCTGCGTATCTTCCGGAGTTGGTTCGTATATAACCGCAATTTTCGGGTAATGATCATATCGTTTTCGATGATGTATTTCTCCTTTGACAATGCTGAAATAGGGATGGATTAATGGGATCAGTCGGTCATTGAGTCTTTTCATGAGCCCGGTTGTCATTCCCATCAGTAAGGGCGAAGCAAAGATAACCAAATCAGAAGTGATGACTGAAATGAGAATTTCTTCTGCATCATCTTTGATCACGCACTTTCCCGGTGTTTTGGTCCAGCATTGGAAGCAACCGACACATTGTTTGATGTCCATTTGTTTCAGATTGTAATAAACAAGATTCTCTATTTCAGAAGATTGTGAGAGGTTTACTTTGAATTGTTCCAGCAGCTTGTCAAAATGGCTATGCCTCTCTTTTAAAGAACCGTTTATAAGCGTTAATTTCATGGAATCACCTGTTTGTTTAGGTTTTGAAATTCAATAAAACTGAAAAGTACTATTCAACTGTATAATAATAACATTTTTTAGAAAAAAAACTCAACAATACAAACTTATAGTTCACCAGGATCGAATATTCCACTGTGTTATAATTTGCTAAACTAATTACTTGACGAGGTTTGAAATGGTAAAGAAAGACGCTCAATTTTATAAATTCGCCATGTACGGGTTTTTAAAGAACCTTCGGTTCTTTGAACCATTCCTCATTCTATTTTTCCGTGACATCGGTCTTTCCTTTTTTCAAATAGGAATTCTTTTTACAATACGGGAGGCAATTACCAATGTTACGGAAATCCCCACCGGTATTCTGGCAGACTCGGTGGGACGACGGATTACCATGGTATTTTCCATGATTGCATATATTTTGTCCTTTGCCATCTTTTTCTTTTTGAATACCTATGCCTGGTTTATCGTGGCTATGTCCTTTTTCGGTTTAGGAGAATCCTTACGATCAGGAACCCATAAATCGCTTATATTGAGTTATTTGAGGATGAACGATTGGGAAAACAAAAAAGTGGCGTATTATGGGTTGACTCGGAGTTATTCACAAATGGGTTCAGCTATCAATTCGTTGATTGCAGCTTTTCTGGTGTTTTTCTATGGGGATTACAAAATTGTTTTTCTGGCCGCACTGATTCCCTATCTGATCAATCTGGTCAATTTGGCAACTTACCCCAAAGAAATTGATGAGGAAATCAGGGAAAAGAAGCCCCAAAAGTACAGTTTTTTAGCTACGTTTAAATCCGTGGATAATATCAAGATATATCTGAATTCATCGTTGTTTGACGCGTTCTTTAAAACAGTAAAAGAGTACTTGCAACCCATATTGGCATCACTGGCTTTATCATTACCGTTTTTAGTGAACATGGATTTGGAGAAAAGGACATCGGTCGTTGTGGGAATTTGTTATTTCTTTATTTACATTTTAACTTCCTATGCCTCAAAGAATTCGTACCGTTTCGTAGAAAAGACGAAACAACTGAGTGTGGCACTGAACGTCACATTTCTAACGGGAATGATTCTGATCCTGATGGCGGGGTTTTTCAATGTTTTTTCCATCAACGTCATTCCAGTCATATTGTTTTTGATTCTATTTGTGCTTCAAAATTTGAGACGCCCTTTGAATGTATCCCTTATCAGTGATATTATCCCATCGGAAAAACTCTCAACAGGTCTTTCAGTAGAATCACAACTCAAGACCATTTTTATCGCGGTTTTCTCTCCTGTATTAGGTTTTCTGGCGGATAAAATCGGTGTGGGATGGGCGTTGTTTACTTTTTCAGCGTTTATGCTTGTACTGTATCCATTAATAAAAATATTTGCAAAATACGAAGGTGAGAAGAATTAAGAATACAATTTGTAAGTTGTTCAATGTACGTTATACAGACTGCTTTTACCATGAACAAACCAATGTTGTCAGCATTTTGGGTTTTTTTAACGAAATCGCTCAGGAAGCCGGTTTTTATTATGATAAGGAGAAAAATATCCTAAAAGATGAATCGCTGGCTTGGATCATTCTCAACTGGGATATTGATATTATCCGTTATCCAAAATACCGAGAACAAGTGAAGGTTTGCACCATCGCCAGATCCATCGATCGTTTTATCGCTTTTAGAGAATTTCAACTGTTTGATGAGAATGAACAATTACTGGCCTGGGGAAAATCCAAGTGGATTCTGCTGAATCTGGATAAAAGAAGACCGGCCGTTGCCAGGGATTATATGTATGCGCTTTATGGTGTAACAGAAAAAGAGGCATCGTTTACCATGAACAAACCTGCAGAATTAAAGGAACAAAGAGATGAAAAAATCCTGTTCAGAGTGAGAAAACGAGATGTTGATGAATATGAGCATGTGAACAATACGGTGTATGCTTACTGGATCAACGAATCCGTTCCTGATGAAATAACAGACCAAATGTTACTGAAAAATCTAAGGATTTATTATAAGCGGGAGACGACTTATCCCAATGATGTGTTTATTCACAACAGGATTTTAGATAAGTGTCATATCCTCCATCGAATTGACCAAACAGATGGAAAGAACCTTGTTTATGCGGAGAGTTTTTGGGAAAAGAAATAAAGATAGGTTGAATGAAGAATCATGCTATAATCGAATATGTTTTTAAAGAAAACGCACAGTGAGGGAAAGATTTATCTTCAAGTCGTACAATCTTACAGAGATGAAAACGGTATCAGCCGGCACAAGGTGATTTGCAACCTTGGCAGGCTGGACAAGCTTCGCCATAATGAAAATGCCAGAAGAATACTGCTGGAGTTATTGGAATTGCTATTGTCTGATGCAGATAAATCTTCAAAAGAGGAACACATTCAACAAAGCTTTCATTGGGAATAGGGCTTTGTAGGGGCACCCCTTGTGGGTGCCCTAATAATTGCGAGCTTTTTTAATCAAGGGTGATAAATCTGTGGTTCCTGAATGAGTATAGGTGTTCGTTCCGTTAAAACATAAGATTGATAAATAGATGCTCCGGCATCTGGATAATTTCGGTTCTTAACACATTGATAGCAATAATAGTATAATTTAAGTATGTTGTTGTTGGGAAATAAAGGTAGAGCGGTAACATCGCCCCAATTCGCTGGATCAGTCCAATGTTCCATTTGAAGGAGAAAGTCGCTGGTAAATTCAATGTATTGATCTTCAGCCCAATTATGATCAGTGATCCCTTCTGCTGAATCCCAGTCCCCATAGGCATTTTTAGCGCTGGTGGTTGATGAGATAACCATATCAACGTTTGTCATAGCTTGAGTTTGGAAATAATCAGTCCAACTCCCACCATGACACGTTTCAAATATTAAAGTAAAGGTAACATTTGGATATTCGTTCATTAACGTTTTCAAAGTCGCACAATTATATCCGTATCCACCCATATTCATATATTGATAAGCGCCATGTGCAATAAAATAGAGAGTTAGATTAGATACATGTTTATTGTTAATCAGATCAGCAACTGCATCTTCTATATTTGCTGCCTTATTATTTGGATCTTCAAGCTTCACAACTCTTTCATCGCCAACACTGCAGCCAAAGAGGTCCCATAAAGCATCATGCATCTGATCACTCGTTTGCATTGTTTCGTAATATAGATTTTGTGATGGTGTCAAGCCGCAGGTTACTAAAGCACCAAACACTCTCAATTGAATTGGAAAAATATCATACCATTTAAAGATAACAGCCGGGATGAATACATGAGAAGGGTTGTAAACTGTCCAGTCACCAGGATCTTTTGTGATTCTTGTACTGTTTGGTTCTGTAAAAATATCAGGCATCAGTTGGTTCACGATAGGCCATCCTTGAGTTTCTTCCTGATGCATGATGTTGCCTGTCTTACTAATGGCGAGTATTTTCCCGGGATGAGGATAAAAGCCGCCGGGTTGTTCATCAAGATAGAAAAGCCACCCTGCTTCATTCATCGGAGCAGATTGTCTGGCTTGTGTTTGTTCGTTTCCAGGGGTTTCAGTGGAGATGATATCACCAATGTTTAAAGTGCAAACGAAATTGCCAACAGCATTTCCCGGAACATCTTCCTGATTCCCAATCCATGTCACAAATTCCACTTTTGCCCCTGCCAAATCTATTCCAATGGCAATTCCACCACCACAAGAAGATAGCCAGAAAGATAACAAAGTAATCAACAATATCAAAACAA
>CAYOFT010000033.1:0-15721 GCA_964403295.1 uncultured Thermotogaceae bacterium
CCACCGGAAGGATCCATCAGAAGATCTCTTTCGAATGAATATTCTACGTCTGCAGGAGTTACGGGGTTACCTGTGTGGAACATCATTCCCTCTCTGATTGGGAATATGTAAGTTGTTCCATCTTCACTCCAAAGACCGTTTTCCTGTGTTGGTACAGTTTCCGCGATCATAGGCAAAAAGTCGTTAACACTTTCACCATCATACTGGATCAGGTTGTCGTAAATCTGCATGATGATACCACCGCTTGATGTGTCATAACTGTGAGCAGGATCCAATGTTTCCGGCTGTCCGATCGTCAAGTTGATGTACGTATCGGGATTGTTAACAGCACCTACTGCCATTACCGAAAAAACAAAAACGACTAACAAAAAAATACTGAGTTTCTTTGTCATAGAGTTGCCTCCTTTTAAAATTTTAGCCAGTTAAGGCGTTTACGATTACACAAGAATTATTATATCATAAATTCTTCAACAATCAAGTCTTATAATATTTCTTTACAGTCAGAAACTCTTATTTCAAGATATATACAGTGATTTACAAGATTTTTTTAGGTTTTAAATGATATGACAACCTCGAATTTTTATCCAACAAAACAATTGAAATAATTTGCAGATTGTTGGTTATGAACGATGGTTTCGGTGTTATAATAGGCAAAATTCCAGATTTTTTTTATGGGGGGCTAATTTGAATTTTTTATGGATCTTTTTTAATGGTATTCTTATGGGAGTAGCTAATGTCATTCCCGGTTTAAGCGGGGGTACTTTACTGCTTTTGACCGGAATTTATCCCCGATTTATTGAGGTGTTTGGCTCCTTTAGTCCAAAAACGATTAGGGATTACAGGTGGAAAGAAAACATTATCTTTATTATGATCATAGCAATTGGCGCACTTCTAAGTATTTTTGCCACTTCAAAGATCATGTCATGGCTTCTGGAATCATATAATGTTCCCGTCTATCTGTTACTTATTGGCTTGATCATCGGATCTATCGACATCATCACAAAAAAGATCGATTTCAAGTCAAATTCAAGTCGTTACGCATTCGTCTCTGGGATTATACTCATTGTTCTAATCATAATCTTAAGTCGCTTTTTTGGCAATCCTTCTACCTCAGCCGAAGATCAAGGTATTTTTCTGTTGATTTCGGCTGGAGCTCTTGCTTCTGCAACCATGGTACTGCCGGGGGTCAGTGGTTCGATGCTTCTATTGTTATTAGGCTTGTACAAACCTGTTGTGGATTCTGTATCTTCACTTAAAATTATGAATATCCTGTTTATTGGTATAGGCGCAATCGTTGGCATCCTTTTTGCCAGTCGATTAATAAAATCTCTTTTGGATAAGCATTCATCAGCCACTTATGCTTTCCTGTTTGGACTTATTATGGCATCACTGGTCGATTTGTTCCCATTATCCATATTCAACACATTCAATGTTTTCATCATAGGAATAATTGCTCTAATATTTGGTATAATCTTAGGGAAGGGTTTAAAAAGACTCGAAAAGAAATACTCGAAAGAAAAACTATAAATGAGGTGGTAAAATTGCCGTCAAGAAACCCATTCATGAGTCGTGTCAAGAGACTTATGACAGGCAGGGAAGATGATTTTAACGGTGAACTGGGGAATATTTCCGGGCCAAGAAGAATATTCCAGGCACGGACTGAAGCGGTTTTAGTAAACGAAAGACTGATGGAAAAGCAATTTCAGAGTTATTCGCTGAATAATCTTGAGCATCAGAACATATCTCTTTACAAATATCAATCATTCGGTAAAGACGCTCATCAATACGGAATCTGTTTCTTCCAGGAAGCCATGCTAAAAGAAACAACGGGTTTATTTTATTTGAGCAGCAAGAAATTCAAAGATGAACGACCCAAAAGGGAAGTATATACTGATCTATTAATGATCGTTTTTTGGACGAACCTGATGATGGGTTATTTTGAACATATGGTTGAATCAGAAGTCTACAAGTTAAAATCCTTAAAGGTTCTGAAGAAGGATTACAATGAATACTTGAAAGAAAATGAAATCGCTGAATTAATCAAGCATTTATCTCTGGCATACGCTTTCAGAAATCTCTCTGAAATCGCTGCCAATTCGGGTTTACCTATGGGAAACCCTTTTGATTATCAATGGGTTGCCCGATTTTACATCATGAAAAAGATAGAGGAAGCGGGAAAAACCCCCATGGATTTTATTGGAGATACCAGATGGTATGATGGAATCGAAAAATTATTCCACAAATTCTTTGCAGATAATGAAAAACGTGATTACTTCTTCTTTTCTGAAAAAGGGATTGATTCAATCTCGAATATTCCTATTTATTTAATTGTGGAAGATGATATGCCAGTCTTTGAAACAACTATCAAATCTTCTCCCAGAACACTTGAAGATTTGATGAGAGAAACCAAACCTTCCAACAGGAAATTCTTCCGGGAAATCCTAAGCATGGTGGAATATTCATTTGAATTATCCATTAACCTTAATAACGATGTCGGGCTTTCCGTTGAAAAAGGGGCAGGGGAGATCATATTTGAACTTTTTCCACAAACTTATATTCATTCAATGTTGGCTTCCTATTTGGATATCATTTGTATCCCGGAAATGACACTGCAAAAGATTAGAGAGTATTCTGAAGATTTGCTTTCCAGATTATTAAAAACTGGTTTTGAAGCAGATTCTGAAGGAAAACTAACCCTTATTCTGGATCATAAAATCAGCAGAGATAGATGGATTCTGATTCTTGATTTGCTGAGGGAAATTGCAGCAATTAAATAACAGTTTCTTCGTTTTTTTGCTATTCTGCCTGCTTTTCACGTTTGATTCGTTGAGTCAGGATATGCGCCTGGCGAGTGGGCTCAGGTATTTTATAGCCATTCAAGCATGACATAACAAGCCTCATTGTATCCTCCAGGGTGATCAAATGACCGGGAGAGATATAAAGGGGCTTTGTTTCTTTTTTAGTACATATGACACTGCCAATAACATCTTTCTCAGGATTTCTTAAAGGGAACCATTCTCCCAATTTTTTGGGTATATCATCAGGAGTTCCAAAAAGTCTGCTTTTTGCAACACCAATCGTAGGACGTTCTAGAAATAATCCCATATGGGAGGCTAACCCTAATCCCCTGGGATGTGCAGTACCTTGGCCGTCAAAAAAAACCACTTCCGGTTCACTATGCAACCTTTTCCAGGTTTTGACAAACGACGGTCCTTCTCGAAAGGTTAACAATCCGGGTATATAAGGAAAATTCACGCGGTTTGTGAGGTATTTCTTTTCAACATACTCCAAATCGGGAAACGACAATACCACAATAACGGTTAAGATGTATTCTTTATCGTCTACGGTAAAAAAAGATGAATCTACCCCGGCAATCAACCTTGGCATTTGTCCCAGAGGACTGAATCTTAAATTTTTAACCAACTCTTTTTGTAAGTCAAGAGCTTCGTCAGCTTCCACTTTAAAATCGTGAATTTCCTTAATAGCAGCCAGAATCTACCCCTCCCTTTTTGCCTTTTTAACCTCATCATCGATATAATCAAAGGCATTCAGTTTCCTCAATATTTCCCTTGGTATCTTTCCCGAGGCTTCAATATCATTGTAAATGACAAAAGGATTTTTGATATCTTGCTGATAGATGTATTCATAAACCCGATCTTTGAACTCCTGAATTTTTCTCTTTTCAAAATTCTTTTTTTTAAGGGAACTGAAAATCATGTAACCCCCAATGGCTACAAAAATCAAAATCATTATCCAAACGCTTTGAACCATTCTTTCCCCTCCAACAATTCAGTTTCAGTCCACAAGGAACTATTGATATAATGGAGCTGATTAACCGGTTTAAAATCAACTTTGTACAAATACAGCCCATCCGGAGGTGCTGTGGCGGAACTGGCTGTTCTTCTTCGTTCCTTGATAACTTCCATGATTTTTTCAGGTTCCCAGTCGCCAATACCCACTCGAACCAAGGCACCTACTATGTTTCTCACCATTCTTCTCAAAAATGATAATCCTTCCACTCTGACAAGAATTAGTCGATTCCCTTTGATTCCGTAAACCTTCACCCTGTAAATTAAACGAACCGGGTCTTTTTCTTTGCCTTTTGTTCTTTTTTGAAAGGTGGTAAAGTCATGTACACCTTCAAAATACCTGGCTGCTTCACGCATTCTTTTTATATCCAAGTCATAAGGGAACCACCAGTAATTGTTCCGATTGAATATATCAGGTTCTTTTTGATTGAGTATGAAGTAGTGATAAATCCTTCTTGTAGCATCAAATCTTGGATTGAAACGATCCTCAACTGTTCTGACAGTTCTAACGTATATATCCGCTGGAAGATTGGCATTCAATGCATTTTTCACATCGTAATCGTACATCGTTTCATATTTTACCATAAAGGTAATGACCTGCCCGTAAGCGTGTACGCCCGTATCCGTTCTCCCTGCCCCATAGGACTCAGTTTCTTCTTTGAATATCCTTTTTAAAGCCTTTTCAAATTCACCCTGTACAGTTCTTTCCCCTTGCTGATACTGATAACCTGAAAAGTTTTTGCCATCGTAGGCAAAAACAGCCATGACTCGTCTCATTCTTCTTCCCCAACGGAAAGTATCGCCAGAAACGCCTCCTGTGGTACAGTAACTTTTCCGATACTTCTTAACTTTTTCTTCCCTTCTTTTTGTTTTTCAAGAAGTTTCATCTTTCTGGTAACATCTCCACCATAACATTTGGCAAGAACATCTTTTCTCAATGCTTTTACAGTTTCTCTGGCGATGATTCTTACACCTGCCTGAATTTGGATTGGAACTTCAAACTGATGCTGTGGAATCAACTCTTTGAGCTTTTTTGCCAGTTCTCTAGCCATATAATCTTTTTTAGAAGTATGTACTACCAATGCCAATGCCTCTACCGGTTCTTTATTCAGCAAAATCATCAGTTTAACCATGTCCGATTCCCGATAATCCTTGAAATTGTAATCCATGGACCCGTAACCCCGTGTTTTTGCCTTCAGTTTGTCAAAAAAATCGTAAATAATCTCAGACAAAGGAATATCATAATACATAACCAATCTGTCTTTTCCGGCATTCTCCATATGATTGAATTCTCCGCGTTTTTCCTGTTGAATATATCCCATGAGATTTCCCATGTATTCATTTGGCGTAATCACTGTTAATTCCACATACGGTTCATACGTTTTTATGGGGATATCCGGATATTTTGCAGGGTCAGTCACTTCAACCATCTCGCCATTTTGTTCAATTTGCAAAACGACGTTGGGTGCAGTAAGGATCACCGTAATTTCAAATTCCCTTTCCAATCGTTCCCGAACGATTTCCATATGCAACAAACCCAAAAAGCCACATCTAAATCCAAATCCAAGAGCCGGTGAGTTATCCGGCTCAAAACTCAAAGCCGCATCGTTTAGCTTTAATTTTTCCAAAGCCTTTCGCAATTCTTCAAAATACTCGGGCGTTCCTGGGTAGATTCCGGCATAAACCATGGCTTTAGCCTCTTGATACCCGGCTAGGGGTTTGTTGGTCGGATCGTTGGCCATGGTAATGGTTTCACCCACCCTGGCTTCGGAAGCTTCTTTGATCCCGGCAACGATGTACCCCACATCTCCTGAACTGATTTCATCTTTCGGTGTCATCTGTGGAGAGAATATCCCCACTTCACTCACGTCATATCGATTTTTGGTATGCATGAGTTCAATTTTATCTCCAACTTTAATGGAACCGCCAAATACCCTAACGTGAACTATAACGCCCCTGTATTTGTCATAATGGGCATCAAATACCAGAGCTCGTAATTTCTCTTCGGTCTTTTTTTCAGGCGATGGAATATCCTTGACAATTTTTTCAAGCAGTTCAATAACACCCTCACCTGTTTTCGCACTGGTAGAAACACATTCCTGGGAATCAAGTCCGATCAGGTCTTCAATTTCCTTCTTGGTATTTTCAACATCTGAATTGGGCATATCGATCTTGTTGGCTACCGGAATGATTTCCAAATCGTTTTCCAGTGCCAAATAAGTATTAGCTACAGTTTGAGCCTCCACTCCTTGAGTGGAATCCACCAGTAAAACTGCTCCTTCACAAGCTGCCAAAGAGCGGGAAACTTCATAAGTGAAATCAACATGACCCGGTGTATCAATAATATTGATTTGGTAATCATTGCCATCCTTTGCCTTGTAAAGAACGGTAACCGGGTGTGCCTTGATAGTGATTCCACGCTCCCTTTCCAAGTCCATACTGTCCAAGTACTGCTCTTTCATATCCCTCGAATCGATAGATTTTGTATATTCCAGTATCCTGTCCGTCAATGTGGTTTTCCCATGATCGATATGGGCAATGATACTGATATTTCGAATAAACTGTGTCTTCAATTTATCTGTCCCCTCTATTCATTAAGCCATGCCTTTAATACCATGGCGATTTCTTCCGGTTTTGTTTCAACGTTGTCGTAGAGCATTTCCATTAAGGCAACAAGCTCCTGCTCTTCGGTACTGAGTTCTTCTCTCTCCATCGTTTTTTGAACTTCCTGTTCAAATTCCATCCTCTTTTGAATGATTTCCTGTCGCTTCTTTTTCTTCTTCATTCGACTGCTCAAAATGTAAATCAGAAGCATAATTGAAACTGCCAGTAATGTCACGCCTATTACCAATTGAACGAATTTTCTCTGATTTTCCAGTTGAGCAAGCTGTTGTCTGATCTCTTGTTCGGCAGATCGATCAAAGGCTAAAAACTCTACTGCAACATTACTGGTGGTGGCATCGATTGAGTTGGCTACTATTCCCTTTATACTATCAGTTGTGACACTGGTGGCAACAACCATTGAATCAATTAAAACGGTGATGTTTTTGTTTAAAATTTCTCCTTGCTTGTTTTGCAGGATCTTCTCGTAAATCTCATTTACGTTGTAATTTACTGTTTTACTTTCTCTTTCGTAATCGGTTATATCCCCAGTATCGGTCGCCTCATAAACGGTTGGAATATTGGCATCGGTCCCCACAACCTGGCCGGATGTCCCTGACAAACTTTTTTCTGACTCAGTTTGTTCACTGACGACAACCCCGGATGTTCTTAATACGGGCGTATAAGCCGTCGATTCTCTTTCAATCGTCTCCCAGTTCAACTCGATCTCTGCCATGACAACAACCCGCCCAAGACCAAAAACCTGTTCCAAGCTATTTCGAACCTTTCGGGTGTAATAATCTTCAGCCTTCTGTTGCACTTCCATTTTGGAAGATGCTCCACCAACTCCCTCTTCGGCAATCACAAGGTCACTGAGAATCTTGGAATTGTTATCGACAACACGCACTTCTTCATAATTAAGCCCCTCAACTGCTCCTGAAACAAGTTGCATAACACCTTTGACATTTTCAGGTTTCAATGTGACACCCGGTGCCAAAACCAGCAAAACAGAAGCTTTTGGTTCTGCTTCCTCACCCCTGGCATAATAGGTAAACTTTGGAATCGTCAAGTTGACTTGGGCATGATTGACACCATCCAAGGACATAATGGTCCTTTCTAACTCCCCTTTTAAAGCAATTTGATAACGGACTTGTTTATCAAAACTGGTGGCACCAAGGGGTTGATCTTCCATAATCTCAAACCCTTTAGTGGTAGACCCGATTACACCACTGCTGACGTATTTCATTCTTAAGGCTTCGGGATTATAGGCATTTGGAACGTAAATTGCCCCACTGGGTCCCGTTTGATAGGGAATCCCGCTTTCCTCAAGCTGTTGAACGACACTACCTGCCTCAGCATCTGTCAACCCTCTGACCAACAAAGTGTAGTTGGGATTGGTGGCAACTGAAATGGTTAAAACCAAGGCAACGATAATCGCAACGAAAACCCCTATAAAAAGGATTTTTTGTGATTGAGAGAATTTTTTCCAATACTCATCAGGAAAGGATTTTACCCAGTCAATTATTTTTTTTAAGAAATCCATCTGAAATGCCCCCTAAGGCGAATCGCTTCACCCCAGACTGATTCTGTCAGATTCGCGCCATAACTCTTCCAAGGCATAAAATTTTCGACCCGCTTTGCTGAAAACATGTACGACAATATCTCCCATATCAACAAGAACCCAGTCCCCTTTTGCCTGTTTGTCGGCATAAATTACTTTTAGCCCGTTTTCATCCGCAAAATCTCTGACGGTATCGATTAACGCCTTCATATGAACCGTTGAATTGGCCGTGCAGATGATGAAATAATCCGTTAAAAGGTTGGTTTCGGACATATTGAGTACAAGGATCCCCTCGGCTTCTTTATCGTCAAGCAAACCAAAGAGGGTCATTAATTTCTGCTTCTCTTCTACTGTCAGTTTTACCCCTCCACTGTGCTGTTCTTTAGAAATTATATCATAATAACTTGATTCTTTTGTGTCCTTTTAACTGACAGGGTATATACCTTCAAATTCTTCATTTTCTTTCATGATTTCCCTGTCCACTTTAATTTCACCGAAATAACGTTCTCTTAAATATTTGGCTGCTATATCCGGAAAAAGAGCAAGACTCAGAATATCTTCATCGGATTGTGCCAAATGACCCGCCTCATTCCTTGTTTTCTCAAGCATCGGTTCAAGGCTATCTGCCGGCCTTTTATTCACTATTTCTTTTGGATCAATGACACGACTTAAAAACTCCTGGTTAACTATCGCGGGAGGACGGCCATATAAACCCTTCAGATAAGCCTGAACTTCACGGGTAATCTTCTTGTAGCGGCCCATCATCACATTCAACACAGCCTGAACCCCAACAATCTGACTGGTAGGTGTAACAAGCGGCGGATAACCCAGATCCTTTCTAACAACTGGAATCTCATCCAGCACTTCTTTTAAACGGTCAATGGCGTTTTGTTCCTTTAGTTGATTAATCAGGTTGGAAAGCATTCCGCCGGGAACCTGAGAAGTAAGAACACGTATATTGATATGTTTGATATTGGCATCCACATCCGCATGATTTTCTCTGACCTTTTCAAAATAATCAGCGATTGGTACAAATAAATCGGGATTCAAGTTCAGCTTCACATCTTCATATTCTTTAAACGATTCATACATGGCCTCAACAGGGGGCTGGCTGGAGGCTCCGGATAAAGGTGCTGTAGCCGTATCAAAATAATCAGCCC
This sequence comes from uncultured Thermotogaceae bacterium, assembly GCA_964403295.1. GTDB lineage: Bacteria > Thermotogota > Thermotogae > MWEM01 > MWEM01 > JASUTC01. Next base: position 9,132 of record CAYOFT010000033.1, read on the forward strand.
CTGCTTCCATAGCAGCCAAATAAGCTAACTGTCCGGTTCCCACAGTACAGTGTGTGTGCATCTCGATTTTGATATCGCTGTGTTTTTTGATGGATGTCACTAGGTCAAAAGCCCGTTTCGGAGTTAAAAGTCCTGCCATATCTTTGATGCACAATGAATCTATTCCCAGTTTTATCAAATCATCTACAAGATCAGCGTAATACTCCGGGGTGTGAACGGGACTGATGGTATATGAGAGCGCCGCCTGAGCGTGTGCACCATATTTTTTGGTAAACTGGATGGATTTTTCCATATTGCGGACATCGTTTAGAGCATCAAATATCCGAATAATATCAATGCCGTTTTCCACAGCTTTTTTGACAAAAAGTTCCAACACATCATCGGGATAATGCTTATAACCCAGAATATTCTGCCCGCGTAATAGCATTTGAAGTTTGGTGTGCTTGATATGCTTCTTGATGGTTCGTAATCTCTCCCAAGGGTCCTCGTTTAAATACCTTAGGCACGCATCAAATGTAGCTCCTCCCCATACTTCCAGGGCTCTGTAACCTACTTTGTCAATAGTCTCCAACATGGGCAACATTTCTTCTATAGTCATTCTTGTGGCGATCGTTGACTGATGAGCATCTCTTAAGGTGGTGTCAACGAATTCCAATGTTCTTTTCATCAGGACAACTCCTTGTTATTCGATAAAAAAATCGCTGTATTTGCGATTTTCTTCAATTTCTATCCTTTCAAAATCCCTAACCCTTGCAAAGGTAGGGCCTTCACTTAAGCGTTTCTGAAATTCTCCAAGTTTATTTTCGCTATCACTTTGAGCCATAACTTCCACACTGCCATCTGACATATTCTTAGCGTATCCTGTAATTCCAAGTCCCAAAGCCAATCGATATGTAAAATGCCTGAACCCTACTCCCTGGACACGCCCGTAAATCCTGTATTGCCTGGTCATTACATCGCCTCCTGTCAATCATTATCATCTTGAATGATCTGTATCAAATAACTTCAGCTTTTTGCTAAGTGATTTGTAGGAGATTCCAAGTAAAGAAGCGGCTTTTTTTCTATTATTATCCGTAATTTCCATGACTTTTTTCACAAAGATCTCTTCAACGGTATTGCGTAATTTCTTTTGAAAAGAACTGAGTTGTGGCAATTGGTCTTCACTCTTTATCAGTTCAATTCCTTTAAAGAAATCCTGAAGAGTTTTTAATGGTCCATTAAGACAGTAATCACGTGTAAATTTCTTTAATTCCGTGTAATTACCCGGCCAACTATACATTCTGCAGATGTCCAATGTGCTTTTTGTTGGGTAATTGACTTTTAGATTATGTTCCTGGGCAAATCGGGAAATCAAATCGTTAATGAGAAATGGAATATCGTCTTTTCTGCTTCTGATGGGTGGAATCTCAACAGTCTCATACAAATCAAAAACCGTTTTCACTTTGTCCAATTCATCAGTCCGACAGGAAGCGATTAAGGGAAAACTTGTTGAATGATTGGTTCTTGAATAAAGGTATAACAAGTCTTCCGTTTCCAATTGGTGAACCCCTTCAAAAAAAGCGCATTGATGTGGCACTGATAGAAAACCGCCTTTGAAACGATCTCCTTCCATATACATTTTTAACGATTCCGCTCCTAACTGTGAACAATCAACCGTATCGATAATTAGTTCCGGATATAAAAAACGGGCAAAATGATAAGATTCGGATCCATTCTCTTCCACGAATAAAAGATTGAGAGGGCTGTTCCTTTTCCCTCTCAAACTCATGAGAAAAGACTTAATTTCATTTCCTGAAAAGACCGGTTCACGATATATTGAAACGGTAGAAAAACGCCTGTTTTTTTCATCCATTTCAATTTGAATACTTAAAACGGTAATCAAATTATTGATTAAAGTGTTTTTATCAGAAAAAACGATAACATCTTCTCTATGTATTTTTGGCGAGTAAACACTGGAAGGTAAAAAGAACAATCGGCTGAAAGGAAAGTCTTTTTGAAGCATCTCAATGGATGTCGTCTTATCAAAAGAGTTTTCAGATAAAACAACAATATCCCACGGTTCGGAATATTTAGAATCCGCCTCGTTGGATGATATGAGACATTTCTTTTTAAATCTTCCCAAATATTGTTCCATTTCCCCAATTAAATCAATGTCTAAAAAGAGTTTAACCAAAAAAATAACCCCTGTCAGTCGTTGTAAATTACCGTCCCAGTTTTCCCCTCAAGTGCATCAGATAGTTTTTCCATTGAGGTGATCAAGCATTCTTTACCCGATTCCCTCACAAATTTCATGGCTGCTTCTATCTTTGGACCCATGCTTCCCTTAGGAAATTCACCTTTTTCTAGGTATTGTTTTGCCTCTGTTATTGATATTCTCTCTAATTTTTTTTCGTTTTCTTTTCCGAAATTCAAACAGACCTGATCCACACCCGTCAGGATAATCAGTTCATCCGCATTAATCTCCAAAGCCAATAAAGCGGAAGCACGATCTTTGTCAATAACCGCTTCGACCCCGTAAAGCATTTCATCGTTATCTTTGGCAACGGGAATACCCCCACCACCAGCTGCTATAACGATCACGTCTTTTTCAATTAAATCCTTTAATACGTCTCGCTCAACAATATCCAAAGGCTGTGGAGAAGGGACCACACGTCTCCAACCTCTACCGGAATCCTCAACAAAAACCCAGCCTTTTTCTTCAGCCAGCTTTTTCCCTTCCTCTTCAGAATAGAAAGGGCCCACCGGTTTAGTAGGTTCTTTAAACGCCTTGTCCTGAGGATCCACAACGATTTGGGTTACCAAAGAACAAATGGTTCTTTCAACCCCTCGTTTTTTCAAACTGTTCCCTAAGGCCTGTGCGATAAAATAACCCAAACTGCCTTGTGTTTGTGCATCGTTAACATCTATTGGAAAAGGCGGTATCTTTTCTTTGGCCATATCCTGCTGAATGAGAATATTTCCAACCTGCGGTCCATTTCCATGAGTGATGACCAAATCATAATCACGCATGATCATTTCTGTCAGATAGTCTGTCGTATGTTCGATATTTCTTCTCATGTTTTCAGCAGTGGCAGACTCTCCCGGTTTATTCACCGCATTTCCGCCAATCGCAAGCACTGTTGTTTTTTTTGTCATTTGTATCCTCCCGTAGTAATGATTTGATAAATATCTGTAGTAGTGGGATTATACCGTTTTTTACAAAAAAAGCAAAATCTTTGGGAAAGGAAGGGCGAGGTTTAGGATAAACAAAGGTGAGGGTATGAATGATGTTTTTTTATCTGTTCTGACTTCTGGTTATATCTCTGTAAAGACTGTTTGCAAGAGGTTTCAAACTTTGTTTCGAGGCTTCTTTGGCATATTCATCCAGGACCATTTGTCTGAACCATTTATTACCATAAGCTTCTTCGGTGAGTCCTGAGCGGTTGATGGACTCATCCATATCTTTAAACACTTTTGCCAAAAGAATGGAAACAAAATCATGGCAGGCTTCTTTTAATGTTGTATCCGATGTATTGGGATTCAATGTTACCGCTTTGTTTTTAACTTTTGCGAGATCGGTGTTCAGTTGAACATTGGATAAATCGATGGGTTTTAAATCCATTTTTTCTCCCCCTACATTAAAACGATTTCGGCATGCAAAACACCGGATTCTTTCAGAGAGGTCAGTATCGCTATGATATCTTGAGGTTTGGCACCAATTGCCTTTAACCCGGCAACCAAATTTCTTATGGAACCTTCTCCTCCCGGATTCTCACCCTCAACCAACCGACCATTGTCTATGGTCACTGAAAACCCACCATAAGACACGGTAAAATCATCAACCTTCACATCGCCACCCATGACAACCGTTCCGGTACGCTCGTTAATGATCACTCTGGCAACTACATCCGGTACGACTTCCACTTCTTCGATGATGGAAAGAAATGTAATCAGGTCATCTCTAAAAATCTCTGGAATACTTATTTTTACAGATGAAGAATCCACTGCTCTGGCAATATTTTCATCAAATTTGGTGTTTAAAGCCTGGGCGGTCCTGGCGGATGTAGTAAAATCAGGATTTAGCAAAAGCAGTGTAAGCGTATTGGAATCGACTATTTCAGTGGGAATTTCCTTTTCGATGATCGCTCCGCCGGGAACGGTCCCCACGGTTGTAAATCGTTGCTGTAAATTGATAGAAGCGTTAATGGCCTGTCCACCCAAACTCACCTGACCTTGCGCTACTGCGTAAACCACACCATCAGCACCGTAAAGCGGTGTCTGTATTAACACACCATTTTCAAGAGAAGCAGCGTCTCCAATGGCTGAAACCACAACATCCAGTCTCATACCATTTTTGTAAAAAGCAGGAATATTTGCGGTCACCATGACCAATGCATTGTTGTTGGATTGTAATTGTGCGGCTTGGGCAGTAATTCCAAAGTTATTCAGCATATTACTTAAAAGGCTTGAAGGAATGGTTCCTGAATCGCCAGTACCATCCAACCCCACAATTAACCCGACACCAAACAACTGATTATCTCGAGCGCCACGAAACCTGGCAATATCTTTCAACCTGACAAGCGCTCCAAAAGAACTGAGAACTAGCAAAACAATTATAATCAAAACGGCTATTCGTTTTTTCATCCAATCACCCTTATTAAAAAATAATTCCCGAGATGCCAGAAAGGATATACCCTACCCAACTTTGCTCGGAAGGATCCTGTTCAAAGACCACGTTTCCGTTGTACCATATCTTGGCATTGGCTATCTTAAAAGAATCAACGGTGTTTTGAGCAGTAATATCCGCAGGTCTGATTTTCCCCTGAACGAGTAATTCCCGCTGATCTTGTCCAACTTTCGTCTCTTTACGACCTTCTATAATCAAGTTCCCGTTCTGATCCACATCAACAATGGTAGCAGCTATTCTAGTGATCACTTGGGACTGGGCAGAATTATCCGTTTCAGTCCGTCCCTGGTCATCTGCATTGACTGGAATAAACTTGTCCAGTGCCAAATTTCCCACGGTTCCGATAAACGACATCGCACTGCTGACTAACCCTTTTCGTTTATCATCCGCTGAATCATTTTGTGATAAAGAAACGGTTTCGGAAACCAAAATGGTAACAATATCCCCGACTTTATACGCTTTATTGTCACTGTAAAGGGATCTGAATTTTTCATCTTTCGAATTATTCCAAAGGGATGTTGAAAATGCAACAGTTATAAGCAAGCCGATTAATAAACCAAAAACAATTTTCCTCTTCATCCATTCCCTCCGTTTTCTTCCAATGTTTCTTCAGTATGACACTCTTAAAACAGGTCCTTCATCCAAAATGCCGGTTATAATAATACCCGAATCAATATTCTTCGCTCTCACCAATTGTCCGATTTCTGCATTTTCGATCATTTCCACTTTCGATGTAACAATTACTCCAGATAATTGAACAATTGCACTGATAATCTGTCCCTTTAAAACATAAGCCCTTTTTTTGAGCATCCCCCATTCAAGTACTTGATTCTCACTAATGGTGTAATCTGCCACAAAATCGTAGGTTAACTGATTAGATAGAACAGGGTCTTTATAATCAAAATAGTCAATTTCCTGATAAGTTAAGTATTCTTTCGATAACAATACATCTTTGCGAATGAGTTTGTTGGTTTTGATACCGGTTACCGGCCACTTCACGTTAAATACAGCGGTTTCATATTTTTTGTTGCCTTCCTCCGTAAAATATTCCATCCGTACCATGTATTTTTTTGAGCCTCTTGAATAGATGTTTATCGTGTCTATTTTTGCCTGGAAAGGTGTTGGAGGAAACTGCTCATAGTCTAAAACAATCCTGTCATCAAAATCAATTTCAAGTTTCTCCTCAAAGGCTTTTAAAAACAACTTTTTTAAACCCGTTTCATCGTATACGCCAAAATCGTTATTTTCAAAATCGGTCTCTAAATCATTAATTGAACCTGACTCAGTTGCCGGTTCACTCAAAGTTGAGGAGGCTTTTCTATATACAAAAATAATATCCTGTTCAGGGCGAATAAAATTAACGCCATCCAGATATCGGTTGAATTTGCTGATGACATAATCCAAACTCACCTTCATGGAACGACCCGGCATAGGAGAATAGCCAAAGATAATCTCATCTTTTCCCAATTCCCGTAATATCTCAGGATTCTCAACAAAGTCTGAAAGATAAATCTGATGACTACCCGATTCAATTAATACTTCCGTTTTTAAAATAATCTCCTGAGAAAAAACAAAAAGAGAACCAATGAACAACAGAAGGAAAAAGAAAAATCTTTGCATCTTTACAACTGCATTCTCATGATCTCTTTATAAGCGTCAACGATTTTGTTTCGAACTTCCATGGTCAGCGTCAAGGACATAGCTGCCTTTTCAGCACGAATGATGACATCGTGAATATTACTAATTTTGCCTGCTGCAAAATCGTCTTCAGCTTGTATGGCATCTTTTTGCTGAACATTCACGTTTTTGATGGCATCGTTTAAAATCTTTTGAAAATCCGGTTCGGCCTCGCCATTCTTTACCTGATTGGCTTGGCTGCTTTGAAGTCTTTCCAACCGTTTGATGGGATCAAGACTATTGATAT
>CAYOFT010000034.1:0-15365 GCA_964403295.1 uncultured Thermotogaceae bacterium
TCAGTCAATGTATAGCCTCCTAAAATTCCATCATCGATAACGTTTCAAAATCAATGACGCTCCGTTTGTCCGTTAACCAATGTTTATCAGAACCCAAAAACTCAATCTTTTTTTCTCTCAACAAAGGCAACATATAAGGGTATTCGGTAATATTCAAAAGCGTTGTGTAATTCACCTGAAAATAGACATTTTTGTTTTTTAATGTGTCCACAAGCGAATAATCAACCGTCGTTTTTAAGAACTTCTTTTTTTTCGGAAACAACCAACGATATCTTTCCACATGGGCCATAATAACGCGATAACCGGCCATCTGAATATTGTAGATGCCCTCGAACAAATACCTGGGATATATATCCAGGGGAAATTCAATCAAACAAAAATCACTTTGCCCCAAAGGGACCCGTTTCTCCGGCAACGGTGGGGCACAAAAGAGTTCAGCTCCTGAAAAAAGCGCGATCCCGGTTTCCCGTTGAACAAGATCCGCATATTGTTCATAATAAGCCTCAATACTCTCTTGATTGATGTGAGGAAACGGGTTCAAATTCAGATGCGGTGTCCAAAATAAAGCCTCCGTTCCTGTTTCTCTCATTTGTTTAAGGATTTCAAGCATTTCCTTGGAATCATGAGCGCCATCATCAAAATCCGGTAGGATATGGGCGTGCATATCCACATTTTTGTTGTTTAAGCCATGCATTGCAGCCAGTTCATTATTTCCAATAAAATTCAAGCCGTTTCACTCTTTTCGATGATTTGTTGTGAATCAAAAGTCACTTTGGGTCATTGCCTCATAGACATCCAAGGCATTAGATGAAAATGTAATCATACTCCCGATAAAGCCGGTGACCCTTAAAATATCCACTAAGGCACTTTTTGGAACATAGATCACATCACCTGGTTGTAAAGGAATTTTTTGTGTCGGTTCAGACCATTTGATATTTGATAGGTCCACAATTTGAGGATAAGAATCGATCCCACCCTGATAATAAAGTATTTTCTTTAAGTAGGCACTGTCCTTTGGTCCACCGGATGATAAAATCGCTTCAAACAAGGTCATTCCTTCATAATACTTCAGGATTTGAGGTCGATTGACTTCCCCAAAAACATAAATTTTCAACCTGTCACTTGGCATCACGTAAACTACATCACCAATTTCAACTATCACCTGACGAAGAGCCATGGGGTCTTTTTCGGTGTTTATGAGTTCGCTTTCACCATTCTTTCGTGTCAATTGGATTAAGGTGTTTTCATCCCAGTCTAAAACGCCTCCCGATCTTGAGAGGATGTCCAGTAAAGGCTCTTTTTCGTTGATTAAATTCATAATCCCGGGTTCTTTTACATCTCCCAGCAAGACAACGTAATCATCCAGGTTCTCCCCGGCAATCACATAGGATCCGTCATCAATTTGAATCATTGCAGGGTTTTCATGATTTTTATAATCAACTGTCAGCTGTTCTCCGGACGGTTTGATAATCGTTAGCCTTTGATCGGATTCGCTCGTGAATCCTCCCGCTTTACTCAGCAGCATCATCACATTCAGGGGTTCGTTTTTGTCAAAGGACTTTACTCCCGGTTGAGCAACTTCACCAATGATACTCGCTTTTTTCGGCATGAAAGGTTTAAAATAAATAATCGATTCTGTTTTCAATGTCAAATTCTCATCCAACCCGGTAAACGATTTAGGATCGTATCTGTTGATCACTTGATCTGTTTTGATTATAATTTCATCAAGGGCTTCAATCTCCGTTTGGACTTTTATCAACAGTTGCTGAAGAGTAAAATCTTCTCCTCTTTCAAAAAGTATCTCTCCCTGATTTTCGATCGAACCGAAACAATACACCTTGCGATACGTTTCTGGCAACATCACCATGCATTTGGATTCCAGCATCATATTTTCCTGTTTTGACAAAACCGTATCGATATTTGTAATTTGTATATCCCCATTGGAAAACATAATTCGGACTTCATCATTCCAAGTCTCGGATATGGTGCCTATTTTTAAGAAAAGGTTGAATAAATCCATCTGTTCATTGGCATCAAAATAGACTTTGGATAATTGATTATCTTCCTGTAAAACGTAAACAAATCGATCTCTATCTTTTTGAAAAACCAGTGTGTCTCCAATTATTAAATCGATATCCCGTTGAGAGAAAAAGACTTCTTTTGCATCATATTGAAATTGTTCCAACCCTCTGATGATTGTTATACTGATACCATGTTCTACGGGTATGGCGTTCATTCTTTTAATAACCGTTCTTAAAGTCATCGCTTCATCATATCTAAATACAAATCGATTGGAAGGACTTTGTGCCAGCACTCCCCCCTGATCTTCATTGGAATTGATGTTGGCAATATCCCCCATCAGATAGACAAATCTTTCTGTTGGAAGTTGAACGATTGAACCGGTTTTTAAATAGATATCCCGTGTCAAAAGGTTTGCCGTTGAAATGACGGAAGTTCCTCCATCTGGCTCAATGACGGTAATATCCGTTGGTTTTTCAAGTTGATAACCCACTTTTACCAGCAAATTCAGAAGGGTTAAATCTTCGTGATCCTCAAATTCTATTCTCCCTTTTTCGGAGGAATCTCCTATCAAATAAAGATATTTTGATATTGGAAATTGGATGATATCGCCCGTTAGAAGCTCATAATCATAAGTAGCAAGTCTTTTACTGTCAAAATGCTCTCTGGAACCGTCTGCATGAAGGATTTCAAGTTCCGGTAAATAGGTCATGTCCACACCCAATTTCCCCATGAGTGTTCTCAAGGTCATTTTTTCATCTTTATCAAAATCCACTTTGCCGCTTTCCGGTTTTCCTGTTACATAACAAAAACGATCTTCAACCATTTCCACGATAATAATATCGTTTGTTCTTAAAATGATCCGTTCGTGGTTTTCTAATACAAAGAGTGCATCAAATGTCAGTTTTTCCCCATCTCTATGGATTTTTATGATGGGTTTCATAGTCTCTTGATTAAAGGACATCTTGGAAAGTAAATAATTTAAGGTCATGGGTTCTTTTTCTTCAAAATAAATTGGCCCGGATTTATCGGAATTGCCAAACAAGTAAACCCTTCTGCTGTATTTTTTGGGAACAATAACCATATCTCCGGCTTTCAAAGACTCGTTATTTTCAAAATTTCCCGAAGAAAAGGCTTGGGAAATATCCCGGGTGATGGTACGACCGTTTCTCATCACAGCGATTGCGGATAAATCTGCTTCTTCGGTGGGACCTCCGCATAACCCCAACACTTCCATTAAGGTTATTTCATTTTTCAACAACACATCGATGGTTTGAGGGTTGTTGAGTTCTCCCATCGCATAAATCAATTTTGGGCTTCTTTGCTTTACAATGACCGTAATTCTTGATTCTTTGGCATATTGTTTAAACGCTTCCTCAATTAATTCTGAGAGTTCCTCCGCTGTTTTTCCCGCAGCGTTCACGGACCCTATGAGTTTTATCTCCATAAAACCATCCGGACCCACCTGAGCCGTTTGTGTTAAATCAGGATATCCGTAGTTGAAAATTTCAAGCGTATCACCAATTTGTATGGTATATCTCTCTGCATTTGCAAACAGAGTGATTGAAATGATTAACAGAATAAAAATTATAGTTTGTTTTAGTTTCAAACTCATCACCTCTAGTAGTCAAAAAAAAAGAATTGCCAGGTGTTTTTTAACAACACAAAATTATAACGCATCGTATTATACCAAAAATAATGCTTCTCTTTTCTGTTCACAACAAACAATGGAAATCCCTTTAAAGTCAATTAGTGCCCAGGTATTCTATCAGCGTATACTGTTTAATAGGTATATTAAAAAATTGATCAACGACATCGTTATTGGCATTAATTATTAGGTTGTTTATTGCTATCGTCAGTTTCTCCTGGGTTTCTTCGTTTAAGAGGATGATTTTTCTGATTTCATTATTGGCATCATGGTAGATGTTGATGGAAGGATATTCTCTGTCAAAAAGCGTCAATATTTCAGGTGGGGACAATTGAATTCTGAAAAGGTAATGCCCGGCTTCGGTTTTTTTGGGATAAACATTTAACAGTGGAATGGAATCAATGGATATGAGAAAATCCAAAAATTCCATCAATAAACTCGTGGGGTTAAACTGGATTTCTTGTCCGGCTTCAAAACTCTGCATGGCGTATTCTTTTTTTTCAATGTTTAAAACATACAACAATTGTTCCCGATACTGGTAAAGAAGTGTTATGCCCTCAAGCATCCTCGGCGACTTAAAATCAATCCGGAAATCTCTTAAATCACGACTGTAAAACGCCATCGAGTAAGATAATATATAGGGATTATTTTCAGTATCCAGCAATTCAGCCTGAATATCAACTTCCCCTTGAATATTCTTCATACCGGAAAATTTTCTAATGGATTCACTCCAAGCGGCAAAACTTTCGTCATCAAAAGCGGCAAAAACGGTAAAACAGGAGAGAATGACGAGGACTAAGATGAAAAAAGTGCCTTTTTTCATCTCAGGCTTCCGATTCTTTCCCTGGGATTGATGATTTCAGTTATCCTGACTCCAAAACTCTCACTGACAACTACCACTTCACCTTTTGCAATAACCTTACCATTTACCAGTATATCAATATGCTCACCGGTTAATTTATCCAACTCGATAATGGAGCCAATATTCAAATCCATGATTTCTTTTAACTTTAACTTACTTCTTCCCAATTCAACGGTGATTTCAAGGGGAACATCGTAAAGCAACTCCAGCTGTTTGGGCAACTGGGTATAAACCGGTTCATCAAAGTCTTCAAATTCCACTGATTGGGCATTTACCGCTTCCTGTTTCTTCGGTTTCGGTGGCATAAAGGCACCTTCTTCCTGGGAACGTTGTGATTGTGATTGTGATTGCTGACCTTTAGATCTTGGTGACGGTTGTTGTGCCGGCTGGGCTGGTTGTTGCTCTTCCGCCAGATCGAGTTTTTGATCAGCTTCGCTGCTGGATTTGGTCACTTTAGCGTAAAGGTCTTTGACAAATTTGATGGGCAATATCTGAAAAATATTCGTGTTTGCAAAAGAACCGATACTCATGTCAAAAGACACTAACACAATCTCATCTTCGGACTGACTATCAGGTGGTGGAAATGCTACATTTTCATCGTTAAAATCAACCATGGATACCTGGGGTGGCGTAATATTCACAGAACCCTCCAGGAATTCAGACATGGACGTTGAAGCCGCACCCATCATCTGATTCATGGCTTCACCAACCGCACTCATCTTCATCTCATCCATTTGAACCTCAACGTTTTCCCCGGTACCACCCATCATCATGTCTGCTATGATAGCCGCAGTTTTTGCATCCACAACAAAAAAATTGATCCCATCAATGGCATCCTCAAAATTTAAAGTCGTAACCAGTCTTTCTCCATCAAACTGGTCTTTCATTGTATTTAATTTGACAACAGATACCTTAGGCGTTGTGATATCAACATTTTGGCCAATAATCGTAAACAGAGCCGTTGATGCTGAGCCCATGATCATGTTTCCCACTTCACCAATCATGTCGATTTCTGCCGAAGTGAGACTGCCTTGGGATCCTTCAACCTTTACAGAAGGGGATTGGCTTTCTTCTTCCTTTTCTTCCTCGTCTTCTCCATCGTTTCCGGAATTAATGGCTCCAAGTAAGGCATCCAACTCGTCTTGCGATAAAAAATCATTATTATCGGTCATCAATTATCCCTCCCCTTCATTCACTTCTTCGGCAAAATCCTTAATATCCGATTCAAATTCATCCTCATCTTTAATCAACTGTGTGATTTTAATTGCCTTTTTTCCGCGTTTCTTACCCGCAGTTCCTTTAAATCTGGGCCTGTCTCCAATGCAGACATCCAGTTCTTCATCCTTATATCGATCCAGTCGAATCACATCGCCAACCTCTAAATACAAAAGATCGGACAATGATAAATGTGTTTTCCCCAATTCAACGGCTATTTCTATAGGTGTTCGATCGAGATTTCGTTTAATAACCGGTCGTAATTCCGATTGCTTCTTCTGCATGGAACTTGCAAACCACATTTGATTGGTCAGGTTTTCACTGAACGGTTCAATAATCGAAGATGGGAAACAAACGTTTAGAAAGCCTTCCACGTTCCCAATAACGATCTCAAGTGTCACCAACAGCGTCATTTCATTCTGTGGCGCGATTTGAACAAATTGTGGATTGGATTCGATGTTTTCAATCTCCGGAACAAATTCCATGACATTCACCCAGGCATCCCGCAAAAGGGTTAAAAATCGCATGGCTTCTCTTCTGACAATGTTCAACTCGATTTCCGTCAACGTTCGGGGTTTGGAAACCGTTTCGCCAATACCGCCCAGTATGCGGTCAATCATGCCAAATATAACACCCAAATTGACTTCCAAAATAGCGCTCCCACTAAGGGAATTTCCCGTAAATATGGTCATAAACGTGGGATTCGAAAGAGACTTTAAGAATTCACTGTATGTGATCTGATCTATCGGCCCCAGATTAACATCCACATAATATCTCAATCTTCCCGATAAATAGGTGGACAGAGAACGGGCAAAATTTTCATTCAACATTTGAAAAGTTCTGATCTGGTCCTTGGAGAATTTCATGGGGCGCTCAAAATCGTATAACTTGATCTTTTGCTCCGATTCCTCTTTTTTCATCTCCTCAACATCTACTTCGCCGGTATCCAACGCACCAAGCAGACTGTCAATCTCTTCCTGACTTAGGGAATCAGCCATTCTCACCACCTCCTTCTTTCTTGTCATTTCATGTTTATGTTAAATCGCTTCTTCTTCTTTTTTACCTTTCAATCATTGCACGGATGTAATTGCGGTAATATGATAATAAACTTCTATTACCCCGAATTTTGCCTTATCTCCCACAAAACCGGTAATCCTGTTCACCATGTCTCTGATTTGCCGGTTAAGCAGTTCCAACCCGGCGGGTGTAGACAGTTCAGGGGGTTCTTTTTGTATAAACAAATCCTGTAGCGCAGATGTAATCTGGTCTTTTCTATTGGCTATATCTTCTCGACATCCGTCACTGCCAACGGTAAAACTTAATAAATCCAGAACGACCACATCACTGCCGCCTTTTAACATAAATGCTTTATTTGAACCTTCAATGATGAATCGAACTCTGATCTCAACGGGATTAACAAGCGTGGTCCCCTGACCGGAATCGGGGGGGGTATTGGTCCCCAAGACCCTTATCAACAGGAAGGATACACCTCCTGCTACCACTGCGGCAATAACAACTGAGATAAGCAATCCCATGATGTTAAACCCACCACCAGCCTTCTTTTCCTGGTTTTCGTTTACATTTTCATCAGCCATTTCACGTCACCTCACACTTTCCCGCTTGATCATGATCCGAATCATTTGGTAACTCATTCTTAAATCATCTAACTCTTGGCGATATTGCTCCTGCAGCGTCTTTAAAGCTTGCTCTCTTTCCTGTTCATTGATTTCAGCATCTTTTAACCTGAAATCAAGCAACTCTATCTCAGACTTGTATTTTAAATCCAATTTGTTGATTTCACTGATGATTTCGTTATCACCCTTACCAACAGGCACAAATCTGGCCGGATTGTAATACCTCTCGATATCAAATCGTCCATTTCTAATATCCACCACCCTCTCTGCCATGCGTTTGTTTTTTAAGTCTTTCACAAAAAATTCTGCAACGCTGGATGCCCTGGCAGAACTCAGATGCAATTTAGAAGGATAGATGGAGTTCTCAGGGAGCTCTCTATCATCCGTATATCCGTATACTTCTATAACGTTCGTTGTATGTTCAACAATAACAGCCCCAATTTTCTCCAGCAGCTCTTTGGCTTGTTTCGTTAAGATGGCACTGAAAGGTTCAAAATATATCAAGTCCCCCAATGTAATAACGGTTCCCTGATCTGTATTTTCAACCGTTATTTTTCCTTGAACCCCTTCATCCTGGACTATTTTCAACAAATCTTCCTTTATACCGGGATTGGTTGTCACAATTGGTTCTGATACTGTCGTCTTCCCCCCCCTTAAAACACTGGGAGGACTACCTGAAAAGACACGGGTAATACCGCTGGCCACTTCCTGGAACTTTCCCTCACTAATACTCGAAAAGGCCAGCAATGCGATAAAAAATGTTAAAAGCAGTGTCACCATATCCCCGTAAGTCGTCATCCATGCTGGAGAACCAGGTGGTTGCTCTTCTTGTTTTTTTCGCTTAGCAGCCATTTAAATCACTCCTCAGGTGTTACGGTCGTCTTTTCATATGCTTTTCGATCTTCTTCCGGAAGGAACGTCTTGAGTTTTTCTTCCAGTAATCTGGGATTATCTCCGGATTGTATGGATAAGATTCCCTCTAGGATCATTTGCTTGTGCAAGATAAAAATATCTTTTCGCTGCTTTAACTTTTCAGCCATTGGCAAAAAGAAGGCGTTGGCAAATATCGATCCATAAAGAGTCGTAATCAGTGCTTTTGCCATGGACGGTCCAAGTGCATCGGGATTATTCAAAGCCCCAAGCATAGCAATCAATCCCAACAAAGTTCCTACCATTCCAAAAGCCGGAGCATAAGCTCCAGCAGATGCTAAAACGCCCGCTTCAATACTTTTATCCTTTTCCACCAAATCGATTTCAATTTCAAGCATGTCCCGAAGAAGGTCTGGATCGGTACCGTCAACGATCAATTGTATCCCTTTTTTTGTGAACGGGTCCTCTAAATTCTGAGCATCTTCTTCCAAAGACAACAGGCCTTCTCTTCTAGCTTTTTCTGAAAATGAAACAAGGGTGCTGATGGTTTCAACATAGTTTAATTCAGTCTGTTTAATGGTACTCATCATGATCTTCACCAAAGCAAAAGACTTGCTCTTGGGGTTTGCCACCATAACCGCTGCCAAAGCCCCCCCAAGAACGATGACCAAGGATATAATGGAATCCTGTCCAAGATAAACCGAAAAGTCTCCACCGGAAGCCAATCCTAATCCAACACATATGATCCCCAACAACACACCCAACAGGGTCGAAATATCCAAAAAACCACCCCTAAAAGTTCTTTAATCGTTTATTTGAATTAATGTTCACGCTTTTTTTCCTCTTCCAACTCAACGTACTTTGCCATAGATGCTGTCATACTGTACGCTTTTTGCTTGTATTCGATGATCTTTTGAATGACCTCTTCCGAATTTTCCCGTACAATATGCCTTTTCCCGTTAAAAAGAGCAATCATTGTATCGGGAACACATTCTACTGTTTCAATGATTTCAGCATTTAAATAAAACTTAGAACCGTTCAATTTCGTCAATTCAATCATCATAATCACTCATTTTCATTTTTCTCTCTCCAGTGGGTCTAATCCTTAATGGCCATTTCCATTTCGTAAAGGCTTTCCCTGATGATTTTTAAAAAGGAGGGGTTTTCCCATAATTTTTGATCTGCTTGATTCTCAAATAGCTTATCCGTATCAATGACGTATTCTTCCTCATTATAGATTCTTTGAATTTCCCAGTGAATGGATTTATCCGTTGTAATCAAGGTGAAAAAACTTCCTGCAAGGTCTCCGACCGGTTGACAGTCTATGTGTGATTTATAGAAGAGAACCGATAAAACGGTTCCTTTTCCCACTTCGCTGATGATATCCAAATGCCCTCCGGTGATCTCAGCAGCTGATTTCAGGAAGGGAATTCCCAAACCGACCTTGCGTATCTTCTTGTCACGTGTGGTATAGAAAGGATCGTAGATTCTATTTAGAATCTCTTGCGGCATTCCACCGGCATTATCCTCTACTTTAAAGGAAAACATATCAGGAGTTTCATCAACCTTTAGAATGACATGTGATGCTCCTGCTTTTATTGAGTTTTGGCAAATGTCTGCAACATGATCTGATAAGGTTCTTAGCGACAAAGCACCACTTCCCTTCCTTCAATCTTTTGAATCGCTTTTTTCAATTCCTCAAATGACCTGCTGTTACATTTAATCATCATTTTTGCTTCCGAAAAACTGTCCAAATTATGGGAATCGGAAGAAGAAAGGACAGTTCTTAAGGATAACTGTTTCTCATAGGTCTGATATTTGGAGAGCATATATAATTCGCAAGCCATACTAGGAGGATCCTGGGGGATCAGTCCCAGTTGAACAATGACACCCATGGCTCTCTCCACATGTGCATATACTGGAATACCATGAAATTCCTCAATTAAGTTGATTGTTTGATCTAGTGTTAATGTTGTTGGAAACCCGTAGGGTTTTAAAATCATATCTTGAAACGCATCACTTTCATCGGTAATGAGTTGATACCCGTTTTTTTCCGGGTCAATTTCTATTTCAGGTAAGGCCTTCTCCACTTTTAATCCAACTTCTTCGGCTGTCTCAACATCTGGAAAATAACCCAGCACATGGATATCCTCTATCGTTTGTATCTCAATCCCTGGCAAAAAGGCTACACCCGCTGCCTGAAAAACCCTCTCGAAGGGTCTCAGGTTTCTAGTCGTATTATGATCTGTGAGTGCCGCCCAATCGATGTGTTTTTCCAATAATTTTTGAACCACCTGATTGGGTGTCATGGTTAAATCTGCACAGGGCGACAGGCATGAGTGTATGTGTAAATCAGCCCTGTAACATTGCATAAATCTTTCCGGTGATGTCAAAAGCATTTTGCTTGCTTTTCAACAGGCAAATGCCCTCCTCTTTCGCTTTGTCCATAGTATCCTGTGTATATTCGCGGCCGTTCACCAGTATAATGGCCTTTACTCCGATTATTGTTGCCACTGCAACGATATTGGAATGAGACTGGACCGTAATCCAGATATCCGAATTTCCGCTTGCCATCACTTCGCTCAATAAATCAGAGGTATAACCTTTTATGATCTCTTTCCCGTCAGCGTCACCTGCAACAATTTCCAAATCTATACTTTCAATGATTTTTTCCAGTAACATATTCTTTCTTCACCTCAACGCAATGGCTTCAATTTCAACATTAACACCCTTTGGCAATCCCGCTACTTCCACAACGGCACGTGCAGGCGGTTCGGCTCTAAAGTATTCAGAATACACTTCATTCAACTCCCCAAACTTACTCATATCGGTTATAAACACAGTACATTTAAGAACCTGTTCCAGTGATGAACCGCAACCTTCAAGAACCGTTTTGATGTTTTCCAGACATTGTCTGGCCTGAACGGCAACACTTGCCCCGGTTTTTATTTCTCCTGTAGAGGGCACCATTGGGATCTGCCCCGAAACAAATAACAAATCACCTGCGCCGGCCGCTACTGAATAAGCCCCCAATGCCTTTGGTCCTTTTTCCGGATTGTAAACTTTCTTTTCCATCTTCCTTCCCCCTTTTAAGCATTAGAAATGTATACAATTATAGCATAGGTTACTGTTCCACCTCTTTTTTTGACAAAGCTGTTGATTTATGTCATCATTTTTTTTGGTTTTATTTACAAAAGAAGGGGTGTATAATAGAAGAAATAAAAAGGGGGGGGTACTATGAAGGTCCTTGCACACCGGGGAATACATTATGATACTCTGGAAAACTCATTACAATCTTTTAAAGCTGTACAAGAAGCTCCTGTAAAGGGTGTTGAGTTGGATATACGCCTTTCAAAAGACGGAAAAGTCGTTGTTTTTCACGATGAAAACCTGAAGAGGTTATTCGAAAATGAGGTCAAAATCGCTGATTTGACTCTTGCCCAAATTAATGAGATTACAGCTCAAAGCGCTGTGATCATACCGAGTCTCGACGAAGTATTTGATATTTTACTGGAAAATTTCATTATCAATGTAGAGATAAAAGAACCGGAAGTTGTTTTCCCTCTGATTGATATGATTAAAGAAAAACAATATTCCTTGGAAAATCTCATTTTTTCCTCCTTTATTCATCACACTCTCCCCCCCATCAGAGATGCCCTTACGGGTGCAAAAATTGGCCTTCTCATTGGCAGTGATGCTGAAAATGTGGCAAATCCAATGGATTATATTCTAAGCTCGATGTTAAAATATGAACCCTATTCATTACATCTACCCATTCAGGCCTTCCAGAAACTGGACCAAAAGCTTCTGGTGAATGCTTTAACAGCTATGAAAGAAAAAACAAAGGTTCAGTATGCCTGGTGGACAGTCAATACACCTGCTGAATTGAGTCCTCTTATACAACATCCAAAAATCACAGATTATATTATCACCGATGATCCGGAACTAATTAACAAGCACATAAAAAACGGAGGATAAATGACTAAGAAAACATGTGCACCGGGGGAAATAGTCATCCAAGTGGATCAACCCGTTCAATACGTTCACAGATTGGTGAAAGGAAAATTGGAATTAAAATGGAAATGGTCTTCGTGGAAACCAATGATATTAATCCCCGATTTTTACATAGGATTGATTGAGCATATCAGTAAGGAAGGATCGATTTACTCTGTTCAAGCCGTTATCGAATCAGAAATCGAGCTGATCGAGCCTGAAACTCTCTTGTTTACAAGTTCGAAACAGGTCTCCCAATCCATCCTGGCTTCGCTGGGTAAGATGTACGAAAGGGTGTTATTTCAAAGGTTAATCGGTGTGGAGATGAGCCCCTCAGAAATGATGTATCAGGCTTTTGATACTTTTTCCAAGGCGGGAAATGAAGTGAATGCCATTGAATCGTACAGTCGCTTTATGGTTCAGTATCCCGACTCAAAATACATTGATGACATGCTGAAGATTATTCAGGATATCTTTACAGATAAATCGAAAGAGGCCCCGATTCCCGAAAACCCCGATAACGCATATGAATATATCCAGGAAAATCTTAAACCGGATGAACCAAATGAAAATATCCTTATGCTAAAAAGTTATGAAAAAAGGTTTCCAAATTCAAATAAAATCACACATATTCTATCCATGATTATTAATGAATATGATAAACTGGGTGATGAATATCAGTTGAACTTTTACACCAGAAAGCTGATCTACAACAATCCGGATTCTGACGCTGCAAAAGACGCATTATATTATTTGATACACCTTCAGCGTAAAAACGGGCAGCCGGAATGGTATGAAAATGTCATCAGATTCCTTTTAAAATTTGACGATG
Organism: uncultured Thermotogaceae bacterium; assembly: GCA_964403295.1. GTDB lineage: Bacteria > Thermotogota > Thermotogae > MWEM01 > MWEM01 > JASUTC01. The sequence continues at coordinate 13,074 of CAYOFT010000034.1, forward strand.
AAGAACAATGCGAACAACTTAAAAAATATATTCATATCGAACAGGAATGATCATTTTGAATCTTCTAACGAAAAACAAAAAAATTAACGCTTATATTTTGGTTCCCCTCTACTTTACCGGGCTCTATATTGGCATCTTTGCCCTGTTTTCTTGGGGGAACTGGCGATTGGTATCCAATGCCCTTTTTGGAGCCGCCATTATCGCGGTGAACATTTCTTGGGTTTCACTTTCCAGAAACCTAAAAAAAGAACGAAAGGACCAAACCAAGAAAAAAGATCTCATTGGAATGGCCTTTTTAATTTACAGCGGTTATAATTTTCTGATCTCGATACTTATCACCAACTTTATTTAACGGAGGATAATGTTTTGAAAAAACTCGCACTGCTATTACTTTTAACCATCGTTACCGTTTCTCTTTTCGGCTATATTACACTCAGACACTTTGTCCAATATGCTGACACGCTCTCTTCCATTTGTGCTAAATATAAAATTGACAGTTCTGTTATCATGGATTGGAATCCAGATATCACACCCCAAAAACTCAACGTGGGAGAAGTCATTAAGATTCCCTTCCCCATCGGCTACAGATATCAGGTTAATCCCGAAGATACTTTGAGTACCATTGCCGATTTCTATTTTGCCGATTTGGAATCCATTGCATTGGCCAATGATATGGAAAACCCCTACAGTATTCGTGTCGGGGATTTTTTGTTTATTCCTGAATACGCCATCGGGGAAACCTCCAATGACGTTCCCGGAAAATTTTTATGGCCCGCTTACGGTGTCATTACTTCATCCTATGGATACCGTGTACATCCCGTAACGGGTGAAAAAGGCAGTTTTCATACCGGAATCGACATCGCCAGAGACGCCTCCGGCCTGAAAGAAAACACGCCTTATGGCGCACCGGTTTTCGCTGCAGAATCGGGAACGGTAACTTTTGCCGGAGAAAACGGCGGATACGGAAATCTGATTGAGATCAAAGGAACTTCTTACATTTTCAGATACGGACATATGACAAGATTTGCAGTCTACGAAGGTCAATATGTTAAAAAGGGGCAGATTTTAGGTCGAATGGGCAACACAGGCAGAAGTACCGGGCAGCATCTTCATTTTGAAGTTAGAACGTTAGATAATTCGCAAACATTGGATCCCATGGATTTTTTACCCCCGGTATCCGAAATGAAAAAATAGGAGGGAAAACATGAACATCAAACAAATAAACGAAAAGGCATTACAATATAAACAGGATATGGTCTCGTTCCTGAGAGATATGGTGGCCATTCCCAGTACATCACAACATGAAAAAGACGTGGTCCTTCGTGTGAAAGAGGAAATGGAAAAATGCGGGTTTGATGAAGTCATCATCGATGGATTTGGTAACATTCTAGGCCGAATCGGATCAGGCTCGAAGGTGATCGCAATGGATGCCCATCTGGATACGGTGGATGTGGGTAATCCCGACCTTTGGGAAGTGGATCCCTTTAAAGGAGACTATCGAGATGGGGTCATATATGGCAGAGGGGCCAGTGACCAGGAAGCCGGTATGGCCTCTATGGTCTATGCCGGAAAAATCATCAAAGAACTGGGGCTTGAAGAAGACTATACGCTCTATGTTGTTGGCAGCGTCATGGAAGAGGATTGCGACGGATTATGCTGGCAATATCTTTTAAAGGAAAACGTCATCAAACCGGACGTAGTCGTCATAACCGAGCCCACAAATCTGGGTATTTACAGAGGGCATAGAGGCAGAATGGAGATGCGTGTGAAAACAGTTGGCTTATCCTGTCATGCCAGTGCACCGGAACGGGGAGAAAATGCCATTTACAAAATGACGCCCATCATCACGGAAATTGAAAAGTTAAATGAACACCTGAAAGATGATCCCTTCTTGGGCAAAGGCACGATAGCCGTTACTCAAATCTTTTTTAAATCCCCTTCACAAAACGCCGTGGCTGATGAATGCGTCATCCAACTGGACCGGCGACTGACCGCTGGGGAAACCAAAGAAAGCGCTGTGGAAGAATTGAAGGAAATCTTTAAAAAAACCGGAATTGATGCTCAGGTAGAAGTCCTTCAATATTCTGAAAAAACCTATACAGGACTGCTGTATCCCACCGAGAAGTATTATCCCACATGGGTCTTCCCCGAAGACAGCGAAGTGGTTCAAAAAGCGAAAAAGACATTTGAAACCCTATTTGAAACGCCTGCAAGAATTGACAAATGGACCTTCTCCACAAACGGGATTGCCACAGCCGGCATGTTTGGGATTCCAACCGTGGGTTTTGGACC
>CAYOFT010000035.1:0-14734 GCA_964403295.1 uncultured Thermotogaceae bacterium
TCCCCTCTTACTGATGTGATATAATCTCAAGGTCAGTGTGCTGTTAACCGGGTTAATCGATTCTAAAAGGTGATATGAGATGAAAAGAAGATATTTTTTGTTGATTATTTTTGTTTTATTAATGGTTGTCCTCAGTTCCTGCTCGTTTATTGAGGGGAATCTGGAATATATTGATTCCACCGAGGATGTTATCAATACCGTTTACACGGCTTCAATTGTTGGGTTGGTGCTCTTCCTTTGGGGGAGAGAATTTTAAAGCTTTTATTTCGTTCTGTACAATCGGTCTCCCGCGTCACCCAATCCGGGTACAATATAATCTTTATCATTAAGTCTTTCGTCTACCGATGCGGTGTATATTTTTATATTTGGATAAGCATTAATAATTTCTTCAATCCCTTCCGGTGCGGAAAGGAGGGACAGAAAATAGATATTTTTTTCGTTTATTCCCTGATTAATTAAAATATCGATGCTTTTAATAGCTGAATGACCTGTGGCCAACATGGGATCCAATAAAAAAAGGTCTTTATCTTTCAGTTCAGGCATTTTTGCGTAGTATTCAACAGGTCTGTGTGTTTCGGGGTCTCTGTAAACACCGATATAACCTACGGAAGCATTTGGCAGAAGAGTAAGCACCGCATCAAACATTCCCAATCCGGCCCTAAGGATGGGAACAATGACAACATCCTTATCACTGATGATTTCACCTTGAGTTTTTCCAATAGGCGTTTCAACTTCTCTTGGCATTGTTTTAAGATTTGCCGTGGCTTCATAGGCAAGCAGCAATGTTAGTTCCCTTAACAACTCTCTAAATTCTTTGGGGCCGGTTTGAATGTCTCGCATTAAAGTTAATTTGTGTTGTACGAGAGGGTGCTCTACACAGGTGAGCTGTTCCCATTTTCCGTAAGCCAAATTAAAAACCTCCTTCGATATTTTCTTTTTTTAATATTCTTTGAATGGCTATCTCGTCCATTTCTTTTCTCTCTATCAATTCCTGTCCGATATTAAATTCTGTCTTTTTCTTTTCCTTCAATTTGTCCAACGTCTTACATTCCTTGTCGATGGCGATATACTTTCTCTTTTCCTCTTCAAGCCGTTTTTCCAACTGTTTCAATTCGCTTTTATGCTGTTCAAGGCGGATATATTCGTAATCGATGTAGTTCTCCCATGAAACACAGTCTCTGGGGGATATCTGTCCCCCTTGCATGAGAAAAGAGAAACGGTTTTCCTGCTGAACAATATGGTGTTGAAATTCAACGATTTCTACCTCTTTAACATCCCGTTTCATCTGGGCTCGGTGGACATTCATTTTTTGTTGATCCAAACGCTTTAAAAAGATGCTTAGAACCCTGTCAAGACGAAACTTGAATCTTTTCACATTAGAACATCCCCTATAAACTTCAGCAGTTCATCTAATCCTTTACGTTTTGTACAAGAGACGGGGAAAATGTTAAAATCCCCGTATGGCTGGGATAAATCTTTTGTTTGTTGTATCATTTGACCTACTTTTTGAGTTGGAATCTTATCTGTTTTAGTCAAAACAACAGCGATAGGAATATGAAATTCCAGGATCCATTGGAAAAAAATATGATCGGCTTTTATCAGTGAATGTCTGGAATCGATGAGTACAAACAGCATTTCAAGTCCATCCGCTTCCGAAAAAAAGGCGGTCATCAGCGTATTCCATTTTCTGATTTCCTCTTGTGAACGTCTGGCATAACCGTATCCGGGAAGATCAACAAAATAATCTTTATCATTGATTAGATAGAAATTGATGGAACGCGTTTTTCCAGGGGTTGAACTAACCTTAGCCATTTTTCTGTTAAAGAGAACGTTCATCAATGAAGATTTACCAACATTTGAACGACCCACAAAAGCGACTGATTTTCTGAAATCCGTATCTTTTGGCAATTGTTTTGGTAAATAAGCGGTATTAAGCAATTCTATATTTTTTATCTTGTACACTCGATATCAATCCTTCAAAGCAATTTTTAATACCTCGTCAATTGTATCGACAAAGTGGAATGTAATCTTTTCACGAATTTCTTTGGGTATCTTGTGTAAATCCTTTTCATTTGCTGCGGGAAGGATGACTTCATGAATTCCTATCCGAAAGGCTGCAAGAACTTTTTCTTTTACCCCTCCGATGGGAAATACTTTTCCCCTAAGACTGATTTCACCGGTCATGGCTATATCGTTTCTGACCGGTTTGTTTTTCAAACAGGAAACGATGGATGTAATCAATGTTACTCCTGCTGAAGGTCCGTCCTTTGGAACAGCACCTTCTGGAACATGCAGATGAATGTCGTGCTTTTCAAAGAACTTTTCGTCACAGTCTTCCTGACATCTAACACGTGCCAAAGAAAGAGCAATTTGTGCGGATTCCTTCATCACATCTCCCAATTGACCGGTCATGTGAATATTCCCCTTACCGGGTTGGAAAAGGGCTTCAACCTGTAATACAGTCCCCCCCACTGCAGTCCATGCAAGGCCTGTGGTAATACCTACTTCCGGTTTTTTCAACCGTTCATCATCCAGGAATTTAGCTGGTCCCAGAAGTTCTTCCACATCCTTTTTTCGTATCTTTTTGTAATCCAAATCGTTTTCCAATAAGTCCAATGCTGTTTTTCTCACAACCGAAGCCAATTCACGTTTGAGGTTTCTCACACCGGCTTCTCTCGTATGACCATCGATAATTTGATTTAAGGCATATGTTGTAATGGTCACTTTATCTGCCATGTTATGTTCTTCCAAAATCTCAGGTATCAAGTAACCTGTGGCAATCTTTTCCTTTTCAACTTTTGTATACCCGGATATCTCAATCACTTCCATACGGTCACGCAAGGCATCAGGGATAGTATAAAGAACATTGGCAGTGGTGATAAAGATAACCTTTGACAGGTCAAATTCCACTTCAAGATAATGGTCTGTGAAAGTCTTGTTTTGTTCCGGATCCAAGACTTCCAACAACGCTGCTGCAGGATCTCCTTGAAAACTTTGTCCCAATTTGTCTATTTCATCCAATAAAATCAACGGATTCTTAACTTCTGCCTCCCGAATTAACTGAATAATTCGACCGGGTAGGGCTCCTACGTAGGTTCTTCTGTGCCCTCTTATTTCAGCTTCGTCACGCATGCCACCCAAGGACATTCTGACGAATTTTCGATTCATGGCCTTTGCCAGAGATTTACCAAGAGATGTTTTTCCCACACCCGGAGGACCTACCAAGCAGAGGATCGGGGCCTTCAGTCCTTTGGAGAATGAACGGGCAGCCAAATATTCTAAGATTCTTTTTTTAACTTCGTCCAAACCGTAATGATCTGAATCCAGTACAGCACGGGCTTTTTTGATATCGATGATATCCTCGGATTCGCTGTTCCAAGGCATTTCAATCAGCCAGTCAATATATGATCGAATCACTGTAGATTCTGCTGAAAAAGTGGGAGACTTTTCCAGTCTTTCCAACTGTTTCAGGGCTTTTTCTTCTACTTCTGAAGGGAGTTTGGCAGCTTCAATCTTTTCTTTGAGTTCCATAATTTCAGGATCACCGGTACCATCCAGCTCCTCTTTTATAGTTTTCATCTTCTCCCTGAGATAATATTCCTTTTGATTCTGTTCCAGCTTACCCTTGACCTTCTTTTCCAAATCTTCCTCTATTTTCAACAATTCATTTTCACGTAATAAGATTTCCAGTAGTAATTCCAGCCTGTTTTTTGGATGGACGATTTCCAGTAAAATCTGTTTTTCTTCCAGTTTAAGTGGGAGTATTGAAGCAACCAAATCAGCAAATTTGTCTGCATCCTCGGTACCTTCCAAAGCTTGTAGGGCCTCATTTGGGATTCTTCTGGTGTATTGGAAAAATTTTCTGGCTTCGTCTTTCACTTTTCGAATAAGGACTTCAAGGGCTTTTGTATTTCTATAATTGACTTGAAGAATCTCAACTTTTGCGGAAAGGGATTCTCCGTCTTGTAAACCATCAACAATCTTTCCACGGACCACACCCTCTACCAAAACCTTAAAAGAGTTATCCGGAAGTTTCATCAATTGCATAATTCTTGCCACAACGCCATGTGTGTATAAATCGACTTCTTTTGGTTCGTTTTCCTGTATATCCTTTTGGGAGCATAGAAACAGGAATCTGTTTTTCTTTTCAATGGACTCTTCCAATGAATTCAAGGATTTTTCCCGCCCGATGTAAAAGGGAATAACAGACCCCGGGTAAACCAGCATATTGGTGCGCATGGGAATAACTGGAAGGATTTCAGGTATGTCTTCAGATCCCTTCCCCTCGCTGGCAAAATCCTCTAATGCTTTAAATTTAGCCATAGTGTACCTCCAATTTTTTTGATCAATTCGTTTGTTTTAATTATACGCTAAAAAGGTTGAAAATGTAAAATGCTTATAACTTACTATAGCGCTTTAGCGCTTAAATTATCGTTAATAACTCTCTCTATTATTTTTATTTTAACTCCACGTCTGCATTTAAACCTCTGAGTTTTTCAACTACCCTGTCATAACCTCTGAATATGTGATCCACTTCCTGAACCAGTGTTTCTCCTTTAGCTGCAAGACCTGCCAGTATCAAAGCGGCTGCACATCTTAAGTCTGTGGCGAAGACGGGTGCGCCCTGGAGTTCTTTTTGACCGGTAATGATAATGTTTTGATTTCTTGCGTAGGCATGTGCTCCCAACCTTCTTAATTCCTCCGCATGGGCATTTCTTTCGGGAAAAACCCGATCGTGTACAATGGAACGTCCTTCCGAAAGGGTTAAAAGAGTTGTCATTTGAGGTTGCATATCAGTTGGGAAATAAGGGTATATGTCTGCACGGATATACGCGCCTTTAAGCAGTTCTTTTCTTTCCCCGGTAGTCACACAATGTCCTTTGATATCTATCGGGGCATTGATCTTATATAACTCCTGCGTCAACGCATAGTTGTGTTCAGGAATATAACCGTTGACCGTAATGATGCTGTTGGTGATGAGTCCTGCCAACAGATAGGTGCCCGCTTCCATACGATCCGGAATAACCTCAAATTCTATACCATGGAGTTTTTCAACCCCTTCGATCCTTAGAGTTGACGTATCTTTTCCATCGATAATTGCTCCCATTTGTGATAAAAAATCGATGAGTTGGCTTATTTCAGGTTCCTTTGCTGCGTTGTTAACAATAGTTGTCGTGCCAACAAGCTTGACAGCGGCAGTGAGTATTTGTTCCGTTGCACCCACAGATGGGAAGGGAAAATCCACGGTAACTTGCTTGAATTTTTCCTTTTTTTGAGTAAAAACAACTCCGTGTTCAATCCGATTTTCAAATCCTAGTTTTTTTAGCCCCATCAAATGTAAGTCTACCGGTCTTGGTCCGATGGAGCAGCCTCCGGGAAGTGGTACACCCGCTTCGTTGTGAATGACTGATAAGGGGCCAAGGATATTGAATGATGCACGCATTTTTCGAATGAGATGATACGGCACGGAGTTTTTACAAGTGGAATGTGCCTTTATCTCAATTTCCCCGTTATTAAAAGTTGTTTCAATGTTAAGAGATGACAAAATCTCCAACATGGTTCTTACATCTTCCAAATCGGGAACCCGTTTGATCAGGATTCTGTCATTGGTTAACAGGCTGGCGGCAAGTATGGGTAGAACAGCGTTTTTTGATCCGCTGATTGCCACTTCCCCTCTTAGTTTCTTTCCCCCTCTGATAAGCATTTCAGACATATTTACCCCCCCAGGATATTACTCCAGATCGATTACGGTAACACCGGTACCCCCTTCTTTTGGCTTGCCGATTCTAAAGGATGCAATTCTGGGATCATTGTTCAAAAAATCCCAAATCCCTTCGGCCAACCTTCCGGTACCTTTTCCGTGTACAACGTAAACAATCTTTTGGTTTTTTACAAACATATTTTCCAAAAAGGCGTTTAATTTTTCAACACCTTCCTCAACAGTGTGACCCCGAATATCTAATCGATGTGATGAATAGCTCCCACTTTGTGATTGCTTGGAAACCTGCGAATTCATCAATCCGTAAAAAGCGTATTTTTCTTCCCGTTTTTGATCGGGAATATCGTCTTTTTGTGCCAAAATAAGATTTGATGGGTTGACCTCAACTTTCAAAGGTCCGTTTTGAACAATGACTTTTCCATCATGTTTGTCAATCACTTCAAGGGCAACTTCAGTTCCCTTTATTTTCACCCAGTCTCCAGGTTGTATCTTATCATATTCTACCTTTTCTTTTGTCCTATCGGCTTGAGCCAACTTGGATTTCAGGTTTTTCAGCTTGTTTTTTTTCATGTGATCCAATTTTTGATTTACTTGTTTGACTTCATTCAAAGAGGCATTTTTCGTCTTTTTAACCTTGTTGACAGCGCTTTCCGCCTCCTTTTTCAAATCCGTCAGGAATTCATCCAGCTCATCGATATCTTCCATAAACCCTTCTATCTTTTTCTTTCGCAGTTTTTCAAGTTTTTCCTGCATGAGCGTTTCCTGGGATTCAAGATTTTTCCGCAACCGAGTGGCCTTAGATTTTTCTTCTTCCAATACCTTCTTTTCATCGTGAAGGGTGTTGAGGATTTCATCTACATTGGCGTATTCCTTGGTCTTAAATTTTTCCGCACTTTCCAGGACTTCTTCCGGTACGCCCAATCTTTTTGCGATTTCAAAGGCGTTGGAACTTCCCGCCAACCCCACTCTCAGGTTATAGGTTGGGGAAAGCGTTTCCACATCAAAACTGACCGAGGCATTGATTAGTTCTTTCTTTCCAAAACAGTATAGCTTCAGTGGCGAAAGATGTGATGTAACAACGATCATGGCCTTTTTTTCCAAAAGCACTTCCAGCAATCCCAGGGCAAGAGCGGCTCCTTCTACCGGATCGGTACCCGCTCCCAGTTCATCCAGAAGCACCAGGGTTTTCTCGTTGGCGTGTTTGACAATTTCTGTGATATTTCTTAAATGTCCGGAAAATGTACTTAATGATTGTTCAATGGATTGTTCATCTCCAATATCCGCCATGATATGATCATAAAAACCAATTTTGCTGCCTTTATCAGCGAGAATAGGGATCCCGCATAATCCCATCAAATGGGACAAACCGATTGTTTTAAGGGTAACCGTCTTCCCTCCTGTATTGGGTCCGGTGATGACGATCCCCCGTTTTCCGTTTCCCAAGGATACGGTTATGGGAACGCAGGTGTCTGTTGCTATTAAGGGATGCCTCACGTTTAGCAGAGTGAAATCTGCTGTTTCGGAGAGCTCGGGAACAATCCCTTTGTTTTTCACGGCAAACTTGGCCTTGGTCCAGAGTAAATCGAATTCCACCAGATTCACGTTGTTATAATCAAAGGTCTCAATGTTGTTGAGAATATACATGGACAGCTCTCTCAGAATCCGGTTGATTTCCTCCCGTTCCCTATCGTGTATCTCTTTGGACTGGTCATTCAATTCGACCAAAGCTTCCGGTTCCATGTAATAAGTGGCTCCGGAGGAAGAGGTGGAATGTATTATTCCCTTGATACTTGAACGACTGGTGTTTTTGATGGGTAGCACATAGCGACCATCTCTAAGGAAATAACTGGATTGCTGCAAATTATTAGAAAAACCTGTTGAGATGTAGGTATCCAATTTGTTTTTCAAACTGTTCAGTATTCGCCTTTTTTCCACTCTAATTTCTTTCAGTCTTGGAGAGGCAGAATCCTTGATTTCTCCCATTTGATCTACTGCATTTTCAACCTTTTTGGTAAACGCAGGAAAACCAGAGAGCCCGTCAATGAGAAATTTGATCAAAGGATAGGGTTCTTCCAGTACTTCAAACCATTGAATTAGATTTTGAATCCCCAGCACCGTGTCCTTAATCTTTAACAGGTCTAACGGCTCCAATACATCCCCTGCTCTCACCTTATCAATCTCTTCCCTGACATCGAAGATGCCACCTACTGGTGGTTCGCCCTCCTGAAACATAAGATGCAGCATTTCCCGGGTCTTTTTCAGTTCTTCCCGTGGATTCTCAACCGGTTTAAGATGCAGCGTTTCCGTTCGCCCGTAATTTGAAAAAGCGTATTCTTTTAATTTATTTAATACTTTTTGAAATTCAAGTTTAGTTTGTGAAAATGTTTCCATGAACATTCATTTCCTTTCAAAAGTCGATTTTCTCCACCACGTCTTTTAAATCCTCTTCCATCACATGCAAGTAATTTTGTGTAGTGGAAAGGCTTTTGTGGTTCATCAACTCTTTTATTTTATACAATGAAACATCTTTACTCATGAGCGCAGTGGCAAAAGTGTGCCTGAGTACATGAGGTCCCATTTTCTTTTTATCCAGTCCGCACATTTCCAAATATTTTTTCACCATACGGTAGACTGCTGTGCGGTCCATTGGCTTTTTCCGATAGGTTAAGAATATAAAATCAGAATCGGCTTGTATTTTCCTTCTTTCATGCAAATAGTCTTCAAAGAGCAGGGAGATTTTCTGATTGATGTACACATAATCCATTTCCTGTCCCTTTCTCATAACTTCCAATGAATACCTGCCTGTCCGATCTTTGGTTTCACAACCAATTTGCATGGAAGTGATTTCGCTAACGCGCATACCGGTGCCCAGAAGCAAACTGACGATTGTCTTATCCCTTAATCCCACAAATCCCCTAGCCTGTTCACTGATGGTTTGCATCAACAGATGATATTCGTCTTCGTTAAGGAAGACGGGATTTTTCCTTCTCAATTTAATGGATTTTACATCTTTCGCTGGATTTTTTGTCACAATGCCCCTTGAATACAAGTAATTAAAAAAGGATTTGATCGAAGAAAGGGTTCTGTTTTTTGTACGCTCGTTCACGTCTTTACTGAAGACGTAGTCTTCGATATCCACAAGCGTTAGTTCTTCAAAATCAAGTGATTCATGTTCAATAAAATCGTAGAATTTATTCAATTCCCGATTGTATTCTTTGATAGTTGCAGGTGAATAGTGTTGTAATTTCATCCACCTGGAAAATCTTTCCAAGTTTTTTCTCATGATTAACCCCCAATAAAAACCAAATATCGATAAACATAACAACGCCTTTTCTCGTTTGAAAAAAGGAAAAGGTGTTTCTTTTAATCCCCACAGATAAAAAAATGCCAAAATCAGCTATTGAATCATGGTAAATCCTGCCTGCGCTTTCAAACAGAATAGACCGAATGTGTTGGGAATAATCGTTGTACAACCAATAAAGTCTATCATATTCCCTGCGTTCAAGTGAATCAAAAAATGTTGTTACTTCTCTCAAATCTACGTTGTTTTCACTCATATACAATGAAAACAAAGTTGGTGCATTAGAAAAAACAAGTTTCCGCCATAAAGACCCCCAGATGGATTTGTCGTACTTCAAAAGCTCAAAACTGAATGGCGTAAGATCTTTAACCTTTTTCACTGGTTATTCTCATCTTCTTCTTCGTCATCTTGATTGTCCAAGTACTGTTTCAGTTCGTTCATGTTAAAGTTATTGAGAAAAGATCTGAATTCTTGTTTTTCTTTATCTTCTTCAGCGGTTCTACCCGATGATATGGAGCCGCTCATGCCCGCTTCAAGCAGTACTTCACTTGTAACAAAAACGGGAAGATCCAACTTATTGGCAATGACCAGACAATCCGAAGGACGGGCATCCAGTTCAATGTACCGGTCCACTCTTTCAGTATGTTGATCAGTTTGGGTTTTTTTAATGACAAGGTTTGCCAAAAAAGTTCCGTTTTTAATAGAATGGATCACCACATGATCAAAGATTCCCCCCATGGTTTCAACGGCCGATATTAAAAGATCGTGGGTCATGGGTCTAATCAGGTGGAAATTTTCTATAGACATGGCCAAAGCCCATGCTTCACAGGCACCGATCCACAAATAAACCCTTTTGTCAGTTCCCTCCACATTTAGTTCCAAAACCGGTGTGTTGTTGTTTTTATCCATGAGCAATTTTCCTATTGTTGCTTTTTTCATATTTTAACCACCACCATCATCAGCTCCGTTTAAAGAAGGCATCCAATTGTGAAAACGGGAGCCTGTACTTTACCGGCCTGCCATGGGGACAGGAAAAGACATCGTAGGTTTTCATTTCCTTTATCAGGTCTTCGGCCTGGTCCAATGTAATAAAATCCCCCGTTCGGAAAGCGTTGTGGCAGGCAATAGTCGCATAAATATTGTCGTATACTTCACTTTCCTTTTCCAAGTCGGTTAATCTTAATTCATCTATGATTTCTTTAAAAACTTCTCGGGCATCCTGTTGTCGGATCAAGTTCGGTATTCCTTTTATATGTGCTTTTTGTTCGGACAATTTGTAATCAAATCCCAATTGGGCAAAAGTCGAGTGTCTGTCTTGAAGGATTTGTATAGATGCCAAATCGATTTCCAATTGAATTGGCTCAAGTAGTTGCTGGATCTGTAGTTTTTTTTCTTGTTTTTTGATCTTTTCGTAGAGAATTCTTTCATGAGCAGCGTGAAAATCAATAAATAGCAATCCTGTTGCATCTTCCAGGATGATATAACGCTTATTGGCAATGCCAATGATCTTATCGGTTGAAAAAACTGGTTGTTTATGGTTTTCAGTCTGCCTTTTATAATGTAGTTGATTGATGATCGGTTCAGTTTGAGCAAATGAATTCGGCCTTCTTAAAGGTTGAGATGTTGTATAAGACGGTCTCTGCGTATCATTGACATAGGCTACTTCTTTGTAGGCGCGAACTGTGGAATCCTCTTTTGTTTTGACGGTGTCTCTTTGGTTTGTCTGTCTTAAAGCGGAAAAATCATCTCTGATCTGCATGGAATGATCTGAAAAGGTACTCTTTAAGGCGTTTTTAATCAGACTGTATATGGCACCGCTTTGAGAATATTTGACTTCCAGCTTTTGGGGATGGACGTTGATATCCACTTCCGATTTTGGAACACGCATGAACAAAACGGCTATGGGATATCGGCCTTTACCCAGTATGGGGGTAAAAAAATCCCTTACCGCTGCGTAAACGATAGGATCTTTTACATAACGTTCATTAACAAAAGCAGTTATACCGGTCATATTGGGTCTGCTGTGCTGGGGTGAGCTGATGGCACCGTTTACTGAAAAGTTACCCTGTTGATGATTTACTTCCAGCAAGTTATCCGGTTCATCAACCTTTAGAACCTTTTGGATACGTTTTTGTAGTGATTCTTTGGGGCATTGAAAAACAACATTTCCATCTCTGATCAATTCAAACGCTACATCCGGTCTTGCTAATAGAAACTTTTCCAGGACTTCCAAAACGTATCTTGATTCTGAAGAAGAAGTTTTTAGAAATTTTCTTCTTGCGGGAACGTTGAAAAAAAGGTTTCTCACCTCTATGGTCGTTCCAGTGTTCATGGGCAACCTTTTTTCTTCCATCAATTGGCCGCCTCTGAAATACAAAGATGTTCCCACGTCTTCTTCCCGTGTTATAGATGAAATATAAAACTCCGACACCGATGCGATGGATGAAAGAGCTTCTCCCCGAAACCCGAATGTGTCTAAATCTAAAATATCATCCCATTGTTGGATTTTGCTTGTGGCGTGGGGATGAACGGCTAAACTGAGTTCCTCTCCGGGTATGCCGGAACCGTTATCGGATACCTTTATGGCGTCCTTGCCTCCGTTTTTGATTTCAAGCTTCACGGAACAAGCCCCTGAATCAAGGGCATTTTCAATGAGTTCCTTGACCACTGAGCCCGCGGAAGTCACCACTTCGCCCGCCGCTATTTTCATATATATTTCCTGAGGCAGTTTTCTTATTGCCACAGAAGCTCACCTCTTCAAGGCGACTGAAAACGCCATTATGCCTACCGATACAGAAAGATTCAGTGAATCCATTTCTCGTTTCATGGGAATTCTGACTGCCACATCACATTTTTCCTTAACCAGACGCCGAATGCCCTTGCCTTCGTTGCCAAATACCAAAACCGTTTTTTTATCCCATTCAACCTGATAGTAATCTGTCCCATCCATATCAGCAGAATAGACCCAAAAACCAGCGGATTTTACATTATCCAAAAAACGGGCTACGTTCACTGTTTGGATGATGGGCATATGAAAGACCAGCCCTGTGGATACTTTGATAACAGTAGGATTAACTTGAACGGAATTGTCTTTTGTAATTACAACGGCATCAGCTCCCGCTCCGTATGCCGTTCGGATGATCGCCCCAAAATTCTGCGGATCATTGATTTGGTCCAATACGATTAGAAACCCTTCTTCTTGATCAGCTTTTTGAGCAATATAGGTGTCTTCGGGCAAGTAGGCATATTCACCGATATCAGCAAATACCCCTTGATGATTGACTCTTTCGCCAAGGAGGTTATCCAATGTTTTTGATGGAACCAAGGAAAAATGCAGATTCTTTGCCTTTAACTCGGACTTCAGGTTTTCAATTGTCCCCTCGGCATCTTTAGATATAAAGATGTTTTTTATGGAATCACACTTGTCACTCATGAGTAATTCTTTGATGACATTTCTTCCGAAAACTTTCATGATATTCCCCCCCAAATGCTGATTCTATTATAACACTTATTGTGTGAGAGATTTAAATGATTGTTGGAATCATGATTAGAAAATACTATTACACTGAATTTTCTTCTTTGATTTTGTGTATAATATACCGAAAAGGAGATGATTCGGATGCAGAATTTTAATGTAGATATTCATTTTGATCTGATGATGTTTGTAGAAGAACAACGTAGAAAGGGAAGGAAAAACGTAATCAGGGAGGATCATATTCCGGGATTTCGCGAAGGGAATTTCCGGTTGATTGTCTCCTCCCTTTATATAGACGATATCTTTTTGCCGGAGATGGCCTTGAGAAAGTGTCTGGATCAGATTAGCGGGTTGTATCAGGAAATTAAAGAGGGCGGCAATGAGTTAAAACTGTGTAAGACTTATGCCGATATTGAGACGTTGAAGGAGACGGATCAAATTGGGATCATGTTGGCCTTTGAAGGGGTAGAACCCCTTTACAACGATCTGGATTTGTTGGACATATTCTACGAACTGGGGGTCCGAATCGTGGGGATCAACTGGTCCAGAAGAAACTACGCTGCGGATGGAAGTTTTTTTGCTCCCCAAAGAGAAGGCAAAAAAGGCGGACTTACCCCCTTTGGTGTGGAATTGGTTGAAAAAGCTCAGGAATTGGGAATGATCATTGATGTGAGTCATCTCAACGATGAAGGCTTTGAAGATGTGGTTCATTTTACTGAGGGGCCGTTCATTGCTACCCATTCCAATTCCAGATCATTAGTGCCAAGTATGCGCAATCTGACGGATGATCAAATCAGAACCATCGGTTCAAGAGGCGGTTTGATAGGAATTAATTCTGCTAATAAATTTGTCAGTACAGATGATGAGACTTCCAATATTGCCGCCTATGTGGATCAGATTTTGAAGATAAGGGATTTAATCGGCATTGAACACGTTGCTTTGGGCTTCGACTTTTGTGATTTTAACATGAGCGATGATTTCAAAAAGCAGATGACGGCAAAGGGAAGGGCTTTTTTTAACGTGGTTCGCGGGCATGCAGATGTAAAGAATGTTGAGAAAGAACTGCTTAGTCGTGGAATCAGCGATGAAGAGATCGAAAAGGTCTTTTCCGGTAATTTTATTAACCTTATGAAGAACTATTTGTAATACTTTGAAAGATGTCTTTTGTTTGGGCTTTATTGAAAAAAAGAAAAGAATTTTAAATTAAGGGCAACCACAAGGGTTGCCCCTACATTTTATATGTTTATGAATTTTCTCTGACAACGCTATTATTGATTTGTCAAGCAACATTGTTGCTCCTTCGTTTTATCTGTTTTTGTGAAATTCCGACAAATCGCCATTTTGTAGGGGCAACCCTTGTGGTTGCCCGAATAAAAGTTCTCTAAGAAACACTATGACAATAAAAAAACCGCAGCCCTTAAGGGCTGCGGGATAATGTCCGGTGTTAACCGGTTTTATATTAAGGCTTCTTCGGTGCTGGGATCAAAGAGTCTCATCTTTTTCAGGTCAAAGACGAGATCCATTTCGAGACCTGCTTCTGCGCCTGTTTCAGGCAATACGCTGGCCACGAATTTACTGTCTCCAACTGGGGCATGAATGAGTGTTTCACTACCTAATGGTTCGGTTACTTCGACTTTAACCTTGACAACATTTTCACCTTCTATGGCGTTCTTAGAGAATACCTTATCGTAGATATTTTCAGGTCTGATACCGAATATGATATCTTTATCCACAAACGGATCCACACTTTCAACATAGTCTTTTGGTACGATAACTCTGAAAGCGCCTGTTTTTTCCTCTACCCAATGTCCCTTTTGGTCTTTGATGATCTTACAATCGGCAAAGTTCATAGGCGGTGTTCCGATAAATCCGGCAACAAAAATGTTTTTGGGATTATTGTAAATCGTATACGGATCGCCAACCTGTTGGATTAAACCGTCCCTCATGATAACGATTTTGTCGGCCATGGTCATGGCTTCAATCTGGTCATGGGTAACGTATACAATGGTGGCATCCAATCTGTGATGGAGCTTCTTCAACTCACTTCTCATCTGTACCCTGAGTTTTGCGTCAAGGTTTGAGAGCGGTTCGTCAAACAAGAAGACCTTTGGGTCACGAACGATGGCACGACCCAGGGCAACCCTCTGCCTTTGTCCACCGGAAAGCTGTTTGGGTTTTCTGTCGAGCAACGGTTCAATACTCAGGATTTCAGCCGCTCGTTTGACTCTTTCTTCGATGT
>CAYOFT010000036.1:0-14391 GCA_964403295.1 uncultured Thermotogaceae bacterium
AAATCGTATACGGATCGCCAACCTGTTGGATTAAACCGTCCCTCATGATAACGATCTTGTCGGCCATGGTCATGGCTTCAATCTGGTCATGGGTAACGTATACGATGGTGGCATCCAATCTGTGATGCAGTTTCTTCAATTCACTTCTCATCTGTACCCTGAGTTTTGCGTCAAGGTTAGAGAGCGGTTCATCAAACAAGAAGACTTTCGGGTCTCGAACGATGGCACGACCCAAGGCAACCCTCTGTCTTTGTCCACCGGAAAGCTGTTTCGGTTTTCTGTCCAATAAGGGTTCGATACTGAGGATTCCGGCTGCTCTTTTTACCCTTTCCTCGATGTCTGCCTTTGGGAACTTTCTTAACTTCAAACCAAATGCCATGTTGTCGTATACCGTCATATGGGGATAAAGGGCGTAATTCTGGAAAACCATGGCAATGTCCCTGTCTTTGGGTTCCACATCGTTAACCACTCTATCGTCTATCTTTATCGTGCCCTTTGTGATCTCTTCCAATCCGGCAATCATTCTTAAAGTCGTCGTTTTTCCACAACCTGATGGACCGACCAGAACAACAAATTCCTTGTCTTCAATGGTAAAATCATGATCTTTTACCGCTTCCACATTTCCGTCAAATATCTTCCATACATGTTCTAAAAGTACTTGTGCCACTATCTACACCTCCTGATTATTGTCCTCTGAATCGTCGATAAAAAAGTCAAGATTCAATTCCTTTATCAATTTGACATCTTCATCATCACTCATTTCCAATAAATACAAATCCTTCACCTTGGCGAGAAAATCCATTAGTCTCATATACCTGGAATAGTCCATGACCACTGAAACCGGTTTTCCGTTCTTTGTCACGATGATTTCCCTGTCGGCACTCTCGTTAATAACACTGGAGAATTTCTTCTTCGCATCGGCAAGGCTGTAAAAATCAATTTCAGAAAACCTTCTCAAACTTCTCACCTCTTGACCATAATTATAGTCAATTTATCCTTTTAAATCAAGGGGTGAAGGTTACAATTTGGTAAAAAAAACAAGTTTAGGCTCAGGATTAAAAAGGGCAACCACAAGGGTTGCCCTTACAAAACAATTTTTAGCATCAGACCAACAAAAAAAGCCTGTGGATATGAAAAAACGCTTAAAGTGTAGGGATTCACTTCATTGTGGGTGCCCTATATTGAGTTTTACGATTTATTTGAAGGCCGTTATACCCTAAACCCTTTTTCAAAGGATCACATAAAACAAAACTGTGATAAAATGGGAAATGCTGCCACCCAGGACGAACAAGTGCCAGATGCCGTGATGGAATGGGATCTTTCGGATGATGTAAAAGGGGGTTCCCAAGGTATACAAGACCCCGCCTAAAACCAGCCAGAAGAGGCCGGCAGTAGGCAATGATTCAGCCAGTGGGGCCATGGCGAAAACGATGAGCCAGCCCATGAAGATATATATTAAGGTGGAGAAGATGACGAATTTGTTCACAAAGAAGATCTTATATATGATACCAACGAGGGTCAATCCCCAGACGATTCCGAAGATGGTCCATCCGACAGGTCCTCTCAAGCATACAAGTGTAAAAGGAGTATAACTGCCTGCGATGAGAATGAAAATGGCCGAATGATCCATGATTTCAAACACTTCTTTGACCTTTCCATTTGGAAAAGCGTGATACAGCGTTGAAGCCGTAAAGAGCACGACCAAACTGACTCCGTAAATGACACCGCTGACGATTTTCCATGCGTCCCCCGTTCTTGCAGCAAACACGGAGATTAAGACCAATGCAGTGATGGCAAACAACACCCCTGATCCGTGGGAGATACTGTTGAAAAGTTCTTCTTTTTTATCAAAGCGTTCCATATTGTTCATTGTTTCACCTCTTGGGAAAGATCGCAAGAGTATAACAAATATTCTTTGAAAGATCAATGATTAGTAGTTTTTTTTACCTTAATCATTTTGAATCAAACGCTTCACTAATTGAAGGACTTGAGGATGATCTTTGATTTGTGCATGATCAAAATTTTTAAAAAGATAGATGTTTTCTTTTTTTATCCCAACATTGTGGTCAGTCAACTGTTCACTCCAAAGGGTTACAAATCCATCATTCATATTGTGCAAAGGGTCAGAAGATGTTTCTCCCAATTGTTTCATGATCAATGATAGAGCTCTTTGACCAATGAATTGTACATAAGGGATCGATAAAATATCAGCGTTGTGATTGAGGATGGGAATGTTGTTAAATACATTTTGTAAACTAAAATATTTTGATGTCTTGATAATCGTTTGAAGTATTTCCTCAGCATCTTCTATATAAGAGTTAATGAGTATCATTTTTTCAGCATACCGTTCATTTTTGTTTAACTCCATAAGTTCAATATTTTGGATATAAGTATCAGCGGGTAGATTAAGTCCTTGTTCCAACTGACTCAGGAATGTTTTAGAAGTATAACGCATTGAACTCATTCCCTCAAATGGGATGAGTTGGCCTCCAATGAATGGAACATCATCGAAACTGATAAAAAGAATGTTTGCCAACATGGGATTTGTACGATAAAATGCCAGAAATGTTTCTAGAAAATAGGATATAGCATCCGGTTTAAAAGCATAGGATTCCAAATGATAGAGTATGGTCAGTGCTTGGTAAAAGGATTCATTCATCATCATAGTCTCATTTGTATTGACGATCTGTGGATGTTTATCCAGGGGCATTTGAGTGATAATAAAGTCAACAAGATTTGTAAAAAAAGATCCTTCTGAAACGCCGCCAATCATAAATGCCTTCCTGATATGATCCCCCAAATAGTCATCGGAATTGATAAGTGGTGTATTCATGGCATATCGGGCAACAATCGTTCCCATACTATAACCTACTAAATAGATCTCTTCATATGCTTCAAGCAGTCCAGAGCTTTCAAGTAATTCACACATTTTTTCGCCATAAAATTTTGCGGACTGGAAGAGTGAATCAAACTGATATTCAAAATAATCCACATCGTCATACTGATAGTGCTTCTGCCAGTACTGTTTTAAAACGGTGTTTTTCCAATTATTATCTTCGCTGTCATTATTTGAAAAACCTTGAAGAATTTGTTCATATCTTCCCCCCATTATCCCATGAATGAAAACAACAGCCTTTGAATGTGTTTTTCGGATCCATTGCTGAGTACCGGTTTCTAATCTCGATTGAATCCTGACGATGGGAATTCTGGAATTTGTTTTCTCATTAAAATCGATTTGTAGAAGATATGAATAGGTTGGCAAAGGAATCCCGAAATGATATGAAACAACTATTTTTGAAGAATTTTGATAGTCTGTAGAGGATTCCAACAGCCAAAGAAAGTGTACGAGCGAAAAAGTTTCTCCATGGATATTTTTAAGTATGGGATAATGAGATGTGTGTTCTTGTTCCTGATCTTGAACAATTATCTTAATGGTTGCCTTTAGAAAATGCACATCTTCAGGGATTTCCTGTAAAGGTATTTTCAGTATATGAAATGGTGTTAAAGGTTCAAACAGAGTGATTTCAAAACAATATGTTGCCCCTATTGATGTAACTGTAAACCCCAACAAGAAAATAAGCAGATAAAAGATCCTTTTCAATGACTATCACCTGTTAAAAATCGTTTTTCAATTCCTTTTCTTAGTGTATAATTATAACATCGAAAAGAGAAAAAGGGGAAGTTTGGTAATCAAATGGTAGTTAGAAACGGTTCTGTGGAGGGTTTGAATGAACGAGAAGAGCATTAGGAAAGTATATAAAAGATCTACAATCATTACTTTTGTTTTAATTGCCGTTGTGGGCATTCTTTTGGGGATTTATTTTAATGAATCCAGGCAAAACGATAAGATCAACAACTGTGCCAGCGATTCGGTCCGCTTAATCAACAACATGGTTAGTTCTTTAAATCGAATTAACGTCATGTCTTTGGATTCGGCGGATGAGATTTTCACTCAATTTTCACAAAAGGAAGCCGTTAGGGAGGAACTGTCATACTTTCAGGAAAAGGCCGATGCTTTTATCAATGAGACGGTGATTCTTGGTTTTGACTATGCATCGAAAAAACTGTTCGAATTCCCTGAATTAGTATTCACCAATAAAGAAAGTACCCTTTATGTCAGTATTCTGGGAGATATGGCACGTGAAATCAGCAGATATCGGGATCAGAAGAATGAAGAATTAAAAACCATTTCGAATATTATAACAATCATTTCTTTTATCATGCTGGTGTTCATTCTTATTGTCCTGATTATTTCTTATGCTTTCCAAAACAGGTATTTTATCACGGTTGACAATACCATTGAAGAGATGAAATCCCTGGTTGATGGTGAAAGTATTACACCAGAGAAAAAAGATCGTTTTATGGAAACGTCACTGATGTATTCAAAAGTAAAGGAAATCGAGAAAAAAATCAAATTCCAGAATGAGTTACTCAAGTATGACTCCTTTGGAATGCTTGAAACCATATTGCCACAGATGTATCCTTTGTTAAAAAGCCAAATGGATATCCAAAGATTGGCGGTTGCTTTTGCGGACAACAACGGGAATATAATCGCTGAAACATTAAAAACAGAAAAGCCAAAAGTGATATTGAATGCAGGATTTAAAGCACCGCTGGATAAAACCAGTTTGTTCAATTTAAAATCCGAAAACGATGTGAGAATTATAGACGATTTGGAAGAATATTATAAAACAGTTCACCGTAACAGCAGCACTTGGATGATTCTGGAAGAAGGATTTCATTCAAGTATTACCGTTCCCATGTATACCCAGGCGGGGTTACTGGGTTTCATTTTTGCCAATAACGACAAGAAAGGGGCCTTTGGTAAAAAGGACGAAGAAACAATGAAGCAGTTTGCCAAAACTCTGAAAAGCGAGATATACAACGCCTATCTCATGCAGGAACTTCTTGCCAAGACAACAGAGGCTTTTGCTGATCTTGTTGAAAAAAAGGATTTTGAAACGGGAAACCACTTGTCAAGAGTGGCGAATTACTCCAAGTTAATGGCACAAAAGCTTATGGATATCAATCCGAAGATCACCCCGAAACTTATCCGCGAAATCTTTTGGTTTTCACCCCTCCATGATATTGGCAAGGTGGGGATTCCCGATAAAATCCTTTTAAAGCCGGGAAAGCTCACGCCTGAAGAATTTGATTTTATGAAAAAACATGTGGATATTGGAGAACAAGTAATCTACAAAATGAACAAAACACTTATCGAAAGTACCAGCATGCATTTTCTGGATACTTGCATCAAGATCATTGGAGAGCATCATGAAAAATGGGATGGTTCGGGCTATCCGAAGGGATTAAAGGGTGAAGAGATATCGATTCCAGGGAGGATTGTTGCCATTGCCGATGTCTTTGATGCCCTGATCAGCGAAAGGGTATACAAACCGGCTTTTTCACCCGAAAAGGCTTTCGGGATTATTGCAGAAGGCAGAGGAAAGCATTTCTGTCCGACCTTAACCGATATTTTCTTGGATAGCAAGAATGAGATTGTTCGAATTATGAAAAGTTATGAGGATTAATTTTCGGTATGCATGGGACTTTATATTGTTTTAAAAACTTAAAAGTGGTATAATAAGAGTGATTGTATCAGTATAATGAAAAGTAAATCTCAAGGAGGTGTTTCTATGAAAAAGATAGTTGCGTTAAGCGGTATCATTGCTTTTTTAGCAGTTGTACTTGTTTTCTCAGCTTGTGCAGCAGTGACAGCTTGGTGGTCTGGACCCTGGATTTGGGGTGCCGCAATGCTGCTTTCGGAGGGCCAGGAAGGACAGGTAGCTGCATTTGACGAAGAGGGTACTATCGTATTGAGTGGATCAAATCAGAATCCAAATGGTGTATTTGTTGACGAAAATGGCAACGAACTCGTCATGTCGGAAATAAACCTGGGTAAAAAAGGCGTTATCACTTTCGTTGTCAACGGAGAAGAGAAAGCAGGTTTCTTTGATTTCGAAAATGGCAGAATCATTGAACAATAATATCCCGGAGGTGTAGAAAATGAAAAAGACTCTGATTATCTTAGCATTATTCACCCTCTTGGCGACATTGAGTATGGCTTACACCATAGGGATTTGTGCGCAAAATTGGACAGGCCATGTTTGCGGTGACAAGGTTCATGGTGTTTACGTTTCCAGTACAGTTGCCGGTTATGTTGCCCATGGTGTCCTTACAAAAGGTGATGTTATAACAGAAGCAGTTGTTTTTCCCGCTTACAAATGCTTAGGGAAATGTTGTCCGTTGGATGAATGTTCAAATTGTAATGATCCTTGTGATCCCTGTAATCCATGTCAACCTACTTATTCACCGGGTAGTTATTCCTTTACAGCGTGTTGTTCACTGGAATCACAATTATCACAGTTCCGTTGTATCGATTACTGTTATAAGAAAACCTGGAATAAGTTCTCTCTTGCCAACGCATTAGATTGTCTGCAACCTGGACAGACGGTGGTAATGAGAATTTACAGATCGACAACTTGTCAATGGTACATGGGAGTTCTGACTTGGAACGGAAATACTTCTAATTTGTCACTTTATCCGTGTCAAACACAATGTGCCCCGTGCCAACCATGTAATCCATGTCAACCTTACAACCCCTGTCAGACAGGTGGTCCATGTATTACAAGTGTACAAGTGCAGGTTCAAAGCAATTGTAATCCACAGCCATACACAATAGAAATCGTCATACAGTAATTATTAATACAATAATAATCAAAGACGGGCTTTTTTTCAGCCCGTCTTTTTTTGAATATTATTTATTTTTCACCCATAAATGGATAACGATAATCTTTTGGTGGCTCAAAATTCTCCTTCACACTTCTAACTGACATCCATCTTAACAAGTTCATGGCACTTCCGGCTTTATCATTAGTGCCAGATGCCCTTGAACCTCCGAAAGGCTGTTGGCCAACAACTGCTCCTGTGGGTTTGTCGTTAATGTAGAAATTCCCTGCAGCGTGTTCCAGTACTTTAGCTGCTCTAATGATAATTTCCCTGTCTTTTGCGAAAATAGCACCTGTAAGGGCGTAAGGCGAAGTGGTATCACATAATTCGAGAATCTCGTCAAATCGGCGGTCTTGATAGACATAAAGTGTCACAACGGGGCCAAAGATCTCTTCTTTCATGGTCTTAAATCGCGGATCCGTTGTCAGTATAACAGTCGGTTCGATGAAATAACCCTTTGAATCGTCGTAATTGCCACCGTAAATGATTTTCGCGTCTTTGCTAAGCTTGGCATATTCAATATATTCTGTAATGGTTTTAAAGGCTGACTTGTCGATGACGGCATTCATGAAATTGGTGAAATCCTCAGGATTGCCCATCTTTAAAGTCTTAAGCTCTGTTATTAGTTTTTCGTTGATCTTATCCCATAAAGATTCAGGGATATAGGCTCTGGAAAGGGCTGAACATTTTTGTCCCTGATATTCAAAAGCGCCTCTGATGATGGCGGTGGTTACCTCATCCGCATCTGCACTCTCATGAACCACTGCAAAGTCTTTACCACCCGTTTCACCAACGATTCTGGGATAAGTCTTGTAATTTTTGATGTTTTCTCCAACGGTTTTCCACATATGCTGAAATACATCTGTGGAACCCGTAAAGTGAATTCCCGCCAGATTAGGATCAGCCAAAACGATATCTCCAACTTCAGAACCTCTTCCGGGAATGAAGTTGATGACCCCTGCAGGCATGCCAGCGGCCTCAAAGAGTTTCATAATGAAATAAGCGGTATATACTGCGGAAGATGCCGGTTTCCAAATACTTGTATTTCCAGCGATCGCTGGAGCTGATGGCAGATTACCGGCAATGGATGCAAAGTTAAACGGTGTAACGGCAAAAACGAAGCCTTCAAGAGGCCTGTATTCACTTCTGTTCCAGATGGCGTTGGAAGATTCGGGCTGTTCCTGATAAAGTTGTGTCAAGAAATAGGCGTTGAAGTTGAAAAAGTCAATGAGTTCGCAGGCTGCATCGATTTCAGCCTGAAAAACATTTTTACTTTGACCCAGCATGGCTGCCGCATTCAACGTGCTTCTCCAGGAACCTGAAAGGAGTTTTGCCGCCTTTTTGAATACTGAAACGCGATCTACCCAGGAAAAGTTTGACCAAGTCTTTTTCGCTTTTAATGCAGCATCAATGGCCATTTTAATTTCTTTTTCCCCCGCTTTGTGGTATTCGGCTAACACATGACCATGATCATGTGGCATCACACATTTGCCTAAATTACCCGTTCTGATCTCTTTTCCACCGATAATCAAGGGAATGTCTATTTTCTTTGACTTGAGTTCATCGATTTTTGCCTTCAATTCCTTCTTTTCAGGACTGCCCGGCCTGTATTCCAATACAGGTTCATTTTTGGGCCGATCCAGGAAGAAAAATCCATTCATTTTAAAAACCTCCTAAAAATTTTTTTTGTCCTTACATACTTATTATACGTTATCTTTGTTTGTTCTCTATCAAGCAGGGTCTGGGGTCTAAGGTCTAGGGTTTAGAAAAACCAGCAATCTCAGATTAAGGGAGCTAAACTAAATTTTATTCTCAAAAATCCCCTCCCACGGAGGGGTGTCCCCAACGGGGGTGGGGTGGGTTTTGGGAGACTGTCGTTTACAGTGATGTTCTCGATATAACGTCTATCCTACTCCCAAAACCAGCTCTAAGGGTGGATTCCCGGTGTTAAGATGATTGGTAGTGATATTTACGACATCACTAATGGAAGGGATTTTTCATTCTCACAGCCCTAAAATTTATTTGAGTCTTTTCAACCCCAAACCTACACCCTCAATTTAAACCACCGACGGCTCTGCAATACTTTCATTACGCGAAAAACGTCCCAAATCAAGTATTACATCGTATGAAGGGGTCTCTCCGGTAATCAGTTCCGACAGATACACACCGATGGCGGGTCCCAGCATGAAACCGTGTCCGGAAAAGCCTACAGCCATGTAGTAACCGGGTAATTTTTCGGACTCGCATATAATGGGTTGTCTGTCCGGGGATATGTTATACGAGCCGGCCCATTGGCGAACCACTCGGATTTTTTTAATAGCCGGGAGTAAATAGGTAACCTTTTGTGCCATGGCCTCAAGAAACTGCCAGGTGCTGTTCACATTATGACCGGGTTTTTCGTTTTTAGGCCCATGCCCCATGACAAAACTGCCATTTGGCGTTTGCTGACAGTAGATGTTAAACGAGAATGACATGACCATGGGGTCAAGCATGGGTGGTACTTTTTCGGTGACGAGGATTTCATGTCTTTCTGAGAAAACAGGTAGTTCCAAGCCGGCCATCTCGCCTATTTCGTAAGCCCAACCACCGGCTGCGTTGAGAATTCGTTCTGTTGCTATGAAGCCTTTGTCTGTTTGTACCCCTTTGATCTTTCCATTTTCCCTTTTGATGGCTGTAGCCTGTGTGAAGGTACAGATTTCAACCCCTCTTTTTTCCGCTGCCTTGGCATAAGCTTCAGTGGTCAGAAAAGGGTTGGCGTGCCCGTCTGTTGGACAAAAAGCGGCACTATGAACATTTTCGGTGTTCAACATGGGAACGATCTCCCTTGCTTGTTCAGGTGTTAATGCCTTTGAAGGGATGTTTAGGGAGTGCTGAACCTCCAAGTTTTTGGCAAATTGCTCCGTCTCTTTTTCTGAGAAGGACAATAACAAATAACCCCTCTGTTTCAACTCGATATCTACTTTTTCTTCCAGATAATCCGAGATGTTTTCCAGAATGGTCATGCTTTCCTTTGCCAGCAGACAGTTTTGCCGTGTTCCCCATTGTTGTCGGACACCGGCACCACATCTTCCGGTGGCACCTGAAGCGAGGAATCCCTTTTCCAGAACAACGATGTCTTTCATGCCCTTTTTGGCCAGGTTGAAGGCGACCGCACATCCGATAATGCCTCCCCCGATGATGACGATGTCAGCTTTATTCTTCATCTCTACCACTCACAATCTCTTCAAAGGTTACCCCACCAAATGGGGGTCTGTGATTCTGTTTCATGATTTCATGTATGTCCTTCCCGGTGATGGCTGCAATTTCTCTTGCGATTAATGGTGTACAGGTTTTTCCCTGACAGGGGCCCATTCCGCAGCGGGCAATTCGCTTGATTTCTTCCAGTGTGGTGTACCCCTGGCGGATCAAGTCTCTGATCGTGCCCAGTGTGACGTCTTCACAGCGGCAGATGATGATATCGTCCTCTCTCATCTACATCACCCCCTTTTTGTTAGTTCCTTGCAGTTGGATATTCCGTGCCTTGTTCACCAACTCTATATCCGTTTCAACGGTTATCACAGCGGTTTTATCCTGCTTTTGTCCGTAAAGGACTCTTCTAACGACTCCAGTTCCCAGTGGTTGTCCGTCTCTGGCTAAAAGGTCAACCACATCCCCTTTTTGTGGTCTGTTTAACATCTCAAAGGGAATGGAAACTGTTCCTTTTCTCTGTTCTGGATTACGCTGTTCAACAAATATTGCTAAGCCGGGACATCCGGATATGCACGACATACATCCTGTACATTTGTCAAAATCAACCACGGGAGAACGGTTTATGTCTTCTTTAGGAATGAAAATCGCATCAAAAGGGCAACTGGTAACACAGGGGTTACAGGGAATCTCCTGAAAACACTCAATCACCGCATAAGGTTTGTTCATTCTTAGTGCATCCGGCATCTTTTCGTTGATGTTTTCTTGGGCAGGTACGCCTGTATGGGCCAAATATGTGATGTCGTGCTCTTGGTTTTCGATCTTTTCAGAAGTGATGACCGAGTCTTCAAACAATTGTGCCAGTCCGTAACGGATCTTTTCACCCACGGGACCGGCACGGAGTCCATGAAGTTCTTCTTTCAGGTGATGAATTCTCTCATTGACTCTTTCATCCCCGGTTACAAATTTAACGGTGTTCAAACCTGCCAATTCCCCTTCCAGCATGGCTGCACTGGCCTCCTCGATTCCAGCCAAATCTCCTGCAACATAAACTCCCGGTTTGGTAGTTTCCAAATCGGCAGTTCTTTTGGGGACAATTCCGCCCAGTTCTCCGATAAAGGTCGTCTCGCAACCCATTTGTGAAAGGATATCTGCAAGGGGAGTCAATCCCACAGCCAGACAAATAGCATCGCAATCTACCTGTTTTTGGGTACCTTCTATCTCTTGCCAATTTTCATTCAGTTCACATAAGAGGGCACCTTCTACTTTATCCCTTCCAATAGCTTTTTTAATCGTGTGTCTGGTCAAGATGGGAACACCCATTCTTCTGAGTTTTGAGGCGTGTACCAAATACCCGCCGATTTTGGAGGCGGCTTCCACTACTCCGATAACTTTTACACCGGCCTGTAACAGTTGATATGAAACGATGAGGCCGATGTTTCCCGAACCGATCATCAAAACCTTATCCGCCGGTTTGATACCGTAAATGTTCATCAGCGTTTGCACGGCCCCGGCCCCGAAGATGCCAGGTAAGTCGTTATTCTCAAAAGGCAGGAATCGCTCAAAGGCTCCTGTGGCAAGGACCATGGATTTGGGTTTTATTTTAATCATTTTTTCATCGTGCAATGCAGTTAGAATACCGTCTTCGTAGTAGCCAAGGGCGGTTGTGGAAGTCAACACATCGATATTAGACATGCCTTCCAGTTCTGTTTTCAAATCGTTGGCGATGTGAATTCCCCTGGTTCCGGCGTGTTCTTCTTCAGAACCGAAAAATCGGTGGGTTTGTTTGATTAATTGCCCTCCAAGAAACGTTCTTTCTTCTATCAACAGTGTCTTTAATCCGTTTCTACCGGCAGCAAGAGCAGCACATATACCCGCTGGTCCTCCGCCAATGATTGCAGCATCGTATTCGCGGATCATTTCTCATCACCCCGGTTTTCGGATTTTACAACCATGCCTTCAACGGCATCTGTTACACAAATTCTGGTGTTAGGGACGCCATCTACTGTCATCAAGCATGAAGAACAGTGACCAATGGCACAAAAAAGACCTCTGGGTCTTTTCAAAACATCACTTTCGTTGTAATGCCAAATCCCTGCGGCGTGAAGTGCTGCTGCAATGGTTTCACCTTCATAGGCTTCAATCGGATTTCCATTGAAAGTAAAATGGATCTTTTTACCTCTTTTAAACTCCAAAATGGGATGTTCTCTGATCCGCATTATTCTACCCCCTGATCTTATAAGAAACGCAATAACAGTGCTTTTCATGATATTTTGTCTGTCTTTAATTAGTATATCATAATGCTCCTTGACAGTTGTTTTCTGAAGGGGGAGAAACAATTAATTATGTCTATAGACAAGAAACTTGATAGAAGTATAAAAAAAATATAAATTAAACCTTGAAATAATTTGCATCAAACAGGAAAATGATTTCTTTTTAAGTGAAAATGAATTGTAGTGGTATAATTATCTAGCGAAGACAGTACTATCAAAAGCTCAAACGAGAATGATTGATTTCATACTCGAACAAATAAAATAAACAACGTTGATGAGGAGGGTTCCCCATGTCCAATTATATGGAGAAATACAGAGAATGGCTTGAAAATGATTTTTTTGATGAATCAACAACGAAAGAACTTGACACAATCAAAGGAAATGAAGAAGAAATCAAAGATCGGTTTTATTCGGAACTGAATTTTGGAACTGCCGGTTTGCGTGGAAAAATAGGTGCGGGAACTAATCGCATGAATAAATATATCATCATGCGTGCAACACAAGGACTGGCTGAAGTGATTAAAGATCATGGGAAAGAAGCAATGCAGCGAGGGGTTGCTATTGCCCATGATAACAGGCATTTTTCAGATGTTTTTGCAAAAACTGCCGCTCTTGTACTGGCACAAAACGGCATCAAGACTTACTTATTCGATTCTTTGAGACCCACGCCGGAACTTTCTTTTGCCGTGAGATATTTGAACTGTATATCCGGAATCATGGTCACCGCCAGTCATAATCCCAAGGATTACAACGGGTACAAGGTATATTGGGAGGAAGGTTCTCAGATTCTTGATCATATTGCCATTCCTATACAGGAAAAGATAAAGAATATTAAGGATTTTTCAGATATTAAAGTTATGGATGAGCGAAAAGCAATAGACAATGAATTGTTGATTTATATAGGCAAAGGCATAGACAATGAATATATCGGCAGAGTGAAATCCCTTAGCTTGAGAGATGAAGAAGTGAATAAAGCAATCATCATCGTTTACACCCCATTAAATGGTACGGGAAATATACCGGTTCGAAGGGTTTTAAAGGAAAGAGGGTTTAAGAATGTCCATGTGGTTCAAGAACAGGAAAATCCCGACCCCAATTTTCCCACCATTGATTATCCCAATCCGGAAGATACACGAGCCTTTGAATATTCCATTGTTCTTGGTAAAAAAGTTAATGCGGATATTCTCATCGCCACCGATCCTGATTGTGATCGTTTGGCAGTTATGGTTTTTAACGGAAGCGAATATGTTTCGCTTAACGGTAACCAAACCGGGGCTGTTTTGATTAAATATATTTTGGAGGCCTTGGACGAAAAGGGCCAAATTCCGGAAAATGGAGTGATCGTCAAGTCCATCGTGACGGGAGATTTGGGAGAGAAAATTGCCAAGAAATACAATGTGGATACAGTCGAAGCCCTAACCGGTTTTAAAAATATCTGCGGGAAGGAAAATGAATTTGAAAAATCCGGTGAATACAGCTTTATTTTTGGTTACGAAGAGAGTATCGGATATGTTTATGGAACTTTTGTCCGGGACAAGGATGCGGTGATTTCCGCCATGTTGTTGGCAGAAGCAGCTGGTTATTATCATACTAAGGGTAAAACTCTCTTGGATGTGCTTGAAGACATATACCAAGAAGTGGGTTATAAATCCGAAGGACCGTTTTCACTTGTTCTGGAGGGAATAGAGGGAAGCGAAAGGATAAAACGGATGATGGTTCATGTCCGTGAGAATCCTCCAAAAGAAGTGGCAGGAAAACAAGTTGTGGATGTGATTGATTTTCTAACCCAGGACAAGATTGATGTTGGAAAGACCAACGCCTTGAAATACGTTTTAGATGACGGTTCCTGGTTTGCGGTACGACCTTCGGGAACAGAACCCAAGATTAAGGTTTATGTCTATACAAACGGTGTGACTAAATCAGAATCAGATGAAAAAGCTGAGGCCATACAAGAGGATATCCGAGGGATTTTAGACAAGGTCAAATAAGACTGAAGATCCTATATGTTTCTGGGAGGATGTAAGATGACAATTGACTTTGAGCAGCGTGATGAGAAAATTCTGTTTAAAGTAGCTGATTTTGATCCAAGGTATGAAACTGTTTTGCAAAAAAGTTTTTATTTGCGTGAGGGAGAGTATTACTATAAAGACTTTCCAGCTGATTATCGTTATATGGAGCGGGTGAAGCGGTATTATCAAGAAAA
>CAYOFT010000037.1:0-14121 GCA_964403295.1 uncultured Thermotogaceae bacterium
TTTCCTCATGTTCATTTTGAACACTTTGAATAGACTTCAAATGCTTAATAGCACTTTCCGTAGCCTCTTCCGCAAGATCTCTTGGAAACAAAAAATTCCTGGCATATCCATCGGAGACCTTTTTAATCTCGCCTTTTTTGCCCAACTTGGCAACATTTTCTTTTAAGATAACTTTCATCACAAACCCCTCCATTTCTCTCTAGTTTTTTTCTTAACATTTTCATTATAGTCAATAATATCATCAATCGCCTCAATTTCTTCGTTGTCAGGTTGATCAATGGCTCCTCTTACGATTTTAAAAATATCGGTAAAAGCGATTTTTCGCTCTAAAAATAATTGAACGGCAACCTCATTTGAGGCGTTATAAGTAATTCTTTTTGAATTATAGCCTTCAAGGACTTCATAAGCCATTTCCAAGGCAGGATAATGGCTAACCTCCATAGGCCTCAAATTCAATTTGTTCATGTCCAATTTAACTTCTCCATCTCTCAACAGCCTTTCAGGATACGTTAAAGAATAGGCAATAGGGATGACCATGTTAGGCTTTCCAGCATGTAGCTTAACCGAACCATCTTTAAAAAGGGCGATAGCGTGAATATAACTGGAATAGGAAAGCGCGGTTTTTATTCGTTCTCTCTCTAATTCAAAAAACTCAACGGCTTCGATAACTTCCAGCCCTTTGTTGAACAAGGTGGCCGAATCCACTGTAATTTTTTTCCCCATGTTCCAATTTGGATGTTTTAAAACATCCTCAACAGAAGCCTCTTTTTGTTTTTCAAGGGGCCAGTCTCTTAAAGCACCCCCGGAAGCGGTGATATAGATCTTGTCAATATCTTCCAAGTGTTCTCCCTGAATGAGTTGAAAAACCGAACTATGCTCACTGTCTACCGGTATGATCATTGAGTTGTGTTCTTTTGCTAGCTGTTTGATTAAGCTACCCGCCATGACCAACGATTCTTTATTGGCCAAACACACCCTTGATGAGTGCTTGAGAGCGGCAACCGTAAATCGTAAGGTTTGAGAACCGCTGGAAGCCACGACACAAATATCCGGTTTTAAAGCTTCGATAAGATCGCAGGGATCCTCATGATAAAGCGCATCACAATCTGTTAACTTTTTCCCAAAAGAATACCCTTTTGGGCGGATCTGTTTTAACTGCCGTATAAACAGGTCAGAACAATTGGCTGCGATTCCAGAGATTTCAAACAGCCTCTTAACAGCATTTATTTTCTCCAAGGCTTCAATCGTTTGACGTCCAATAGAACCGGTAGAACCGATTATTACAACGGTTTTCAAATTCATATCTGAATTTCACCGGTTTGCAAAGGGCACATGGAGATATAATCACAATAAGGACAAAGGGCTGATTTTTGAGGTGGAAAATCGTCCTCCTCCATCGCTTTGTATATGGGTAGACATCTTTCAACCAAAGTATTGCGTGTTTGCTCAAAGATCGCATCGCTTAAGGATTTTTCAATCATTTTGTTTGGCTCAAGATAATAAAACACACTGCTATAAATTTTGAATCCCTGTTCATTCATCAACCAGGCATAGGTAAACAATTGAATAAAATCTACAAATCGTTCGTTTAATTTGCCAGTTTTATAGTCAATGACCTTAAAACCCTCTTTGCCATCATGTATGCATTTATCCAATCGGTCGATTCTTCCCAAAAACTGAATGTCATCGTTCAGGCTGGCCTCCACAAACTGTTCACGCTGAACCGGTTCATTCATTAATTGACTGGAGTAGAAATTTTCCAACATCATGAGTCCCCGTTTACCGTGTTCGATTTCAGTCGCCTTATCCATCTCAAAATCCCCTTCATCTCTGAGCTTGTTTCTCTCTATCTTCCATTCTCTACGAAAAAGGTTCTTTAGCAATTTCAGTTCTCTTTTCTCCGGATTGAATTCGAAAAACTTCTCCAAAGAGCTGTGAATGGTTTGTCCCAGTAGCAACGCCGGACTGGTTTTTGTGGGGAATCGGTTGATATATTGGAACTTAAATTTTAGGGGACATTGCTCAAAAGTTGTTATCTTTGAAAAACTCATCTTCATCTTAAACATTTGTAAAACGCTCCCCTTCATCTATTTTTCTGCCGTTTTTTGCTTCAAAAAAGGTTGTAAACTTTTTAGACGGTAACTGAATCTCTTTCACAAGAACACTGCCTTTTCCACATTTAATGAGGGCACCTTTTTTTTCGATAGAAATAATAGTACCAGGTGCTAAATGCGTTTCCTCCTGGGAAAAACCAACGGATGATTTGATTTTAACTGTTTTCTTGTTAAGAAAAGTTCTGGCACATGGAATCGGATCAAAGGCCCTGATTCTGTTGTGAACAACTTCTGAATCCATAGTCCAGTCAATGATCAAATCATCTTTTTCTATCTTTGAAGCGTAAGTGGCCTTATCATGATCCTGCTCTTTAAAGTGAACTTCAGAGATAATCAGCTCTTCCAGAAACTTTATAAGTAATTGCTGCCCTGCCTTTTCAAGCTTATCATAGACCTGTTCCAGATTATCGGTTATTTCGATGGGTACACTTTGCTGTAAGCCCATGTCTCCGGCATCCAATTCCTCGGCAATTTTCATAATGGTGATACCCGTTTCACTTTCTCCATTCTCAATGGCACGTTGGATAGGCGCTGCACCTCGGTACTTGGGTAAAAGAGATGCGTGAACATTGTATATTCCCTTTGTTGGTAAGTCGATGACTTTCTTTTTCAGAATTTTACCAAAGGCAACCACGATGATCACATCGGGTTTTAATTCAACTAATTGATCAAACCCCTTTTTCAAATTCACCGATCTGGGTTGATAAACCGGGATATCGTATTTCATAGCCATCTTTTTCACAGGCGTGTTTCTTACAGCTGAACCTCTTCCGGAAATCTTATCCGGTTGTGAAAAAACACCAACAACGTAGAATCCAGCTTCCACCAGTATTTGCAAATGTGAAGCGGAAAAATCCGGTGTTCCCATGAAAACGATTCTCATAGACTTATCCAGCATTCATATACACTTCTTTTGCCTTTTCTTTAATGATATCCAATTTCTTTTTCAATAATCTTTTCTTCAACTTACTGATGTGATCGATAAAAAGAACCCCATTCAAATGATCCGTCTCATGTTGAATGATTCTGGCCAAATAACTGGAAACTTCTTCTTCTTTCTGGGTTCCATCAACCAATTGATACCGAACCTTTATCATCTTTGAACGTTCCACATTCTCAAATATATCCGGAATGGACAAACACCCTTCCTCGGCAACGTCCTTTTCATCTGAAAAATAAAGGATCTCCGGGTTGATATAAGCCCGCCATCCCGAA
Organism: uncultured Thermotogaceae bacterium; assembly: GCA_964403295.1. GTDB lineage: Bacteria > Thermotogota > Thermotogae > MWEM01 > MWEM01 > JASUTC01. Next base: position 3,330 of record CAYOFT010000037.1, read on the forward strand.
CCAGAGCCATCATCCTCAATAAAAATCTGCTTTTTTAGCCCCACCTGAGGCCCTGCCAATCCGGCTCCATCCTCTTTGTACATGAGTGTGGCCATATCTTCTATAATTTTGTGCAATTCTTCATCAAACGCGGTAACCTTCTCTGCCTTTTCCCTTAAAACCGGGTCACCGTAAAACCTTAACTTCATTTCCATTTCATCATCCTTCCATTTTCTTCAATTCCTGATACCATTCAGGATCGTACATGAAGACTGTCAACGGCGTTACCGATACATAATTCTTCTGTATGGCGATCCAATCGCTGTCTTCGGGTAATTCTTCCTCTTTGATATCCCCCATGAGCCAGAAATAGTCATTACCATAGGGATCCTGCCTCTTCTCAAAATAGTCATCAAAACGCCTGGAACTTTGCTTTGTATAATGAAAACCTTGAATTAAATCGTATTGGACTGATGGAACGTTGATGTTCAACGCTCCAAATCGTTTGATTGTTTTGACATCAAATTCCTTTAAAAAATCTACCAGGAATAAACCCGCCGTACAAAAATGTGGCTCCTTGGGGTTGATACTGGAGATGGCTATCGAGGGGTAGCCCATAATCGCCCCTTCAAGGGCACCGGAAACCGTCCCGGAATAGGGAATATCCGTTCCCAGGTTGGCCCCGCGGTTAATACCTGAAACAACCAAATCCACATCTTTGCCGGCTAACTCAAGAATTCCAATCTTTACACTGTCAGCCGGCGTTCCTGTCACGCCATATCCGTAAAAGACATCCTTTTTATAAATTTTTTTTGCCCAAATGGGTTTGCGTAAAGTAATCGCATGCCCTGTAGCACTTTGTTCTGTATAGGGAGCCGATACAACGACCTCATGCCCCGCTTCTCTTAAACAATCATTCAGACAAGCGATCCCTTCTGCATGTATCCCATCATCGTTTGTTATTAAAATTTTCACAATTCAACCTCTTTTCCATGTTGTAATACGCATTCAACGAAACTTATAATATTCTATCATTAAGATTATATCATGATTTGTCCGTGTTATAATAGCATGCATTCTATAAAACCCATAACAAAGATGGCGCTTTTAGGAGATGGTTATTTTGAAGAGAAGGTTTACGGTTATAATCATCCTTCTTTTAACAGGAATTGTGTTTTCAGCCTATATCAACAACCAAATAATTGACAATTGGTCAGATTACGGCATGGCTTTTTATACTTATGAGGACAATGGAAACACCGTTTTTAAAACCATGTACCATTATCAGCCATGGGGACCAACCATGAACTTCTACTATGTCCCTGCCATGAACAACATCTCCCTGGAACAACCCTCTCCCCCTTCTCTTAGACGAAATTCAGATAAGGAACTCATCATCATCTTCTGGTTATACAGAAATGGTATTTTCTCATTACAACACCACGTTTTGGACGCTTACAGAAGAATCACAGATACGAGCCCAAAAGGAGCAGCTGGTTTTGAAACACCTTATTCTATTATGAGAGTGGATTGCCAGGATGACAAGGATGTGTTTTATATTTCATTGACAGAATATCCGAAATAAAAATAATTAGAGAGAAAAAAAGGGCCGTCCAAAACCGCCCTCTCATATATCTTTTATTCAATTAATCTCATCCAAACGTCACTATCTTACAAAATCCACCAGCGATGTCATCATCACATTAGCTCCGGTTTTAAGTGCCGCTTGAAGAATCGTTTGTTGGTTTTGCAGGTTTGTATACGTTTCCAAGAAATCCGCGTCCTGTTCTTTGGACACATACTCGGTTAAAAAGGTGCTGTATTGCTCAAAACGGTTGGTAGACATCTCCAAAAACCTCTCGGAAGCACCATTTTGGGCTGTTATTTGTTGAATGTTATATTCGAAACGTTCTACTTTTTCCAAAGCGATGTTGTTTAAATAATCTTGAGGATCTTCTTTGTCCAGATTCTTTATGATATTATCCATGAGATTAAACACGCTTTCATTCCCGTCCACAACAAAAGAATCATATACAGTAATCCCGTATTCGAAATTGTACCCTCCCAGATCAACACTTTGCGGAATATCGGCTTTTGGCGCCAAATTAATTGAGCCATCATCATTGACCGGCGGATTTGAAGAATCCGCACCGCCAAATATATGTTCTCCACCCAGATTGGTATTCGCCAATTGTATCATCTGATCTTTGATCTTAGTGATTTCCTGAGAAATGGTCCTCCTATCCTCAGGAGTTAATGTTCCGTTAGCTCCCTGAACGGTTAACTCTCTTGTTCTGGTTACAAGTGCGGACATTTCCTGTGTTACTTTATCATACATCTGCAAATAAGTATTGACAGTATTCCCATTTCTCTTTGATTGTTCCATCTCTCTCAATCTGGAAGATGCATTGGAAGCTCTTGTGGCCACAATGGCATCATCAGAGGGATATCTTACCTTTAATCCCGAAGAACCTTGTTCATGGAGTTTTGCAACTCGTTTATAATCCCGGGTTATATCTTGTAATATTGTATTATGCAACATTGAATGATTTACTCTCATCTTATAACACCTTCTTATAGTTAACCTTGGCCGTTAAAAAGCTTTTTTTGATTATCTGGATGGTATTTCCCCTTCATATCATAGGTATTAATTCTGTCCTGTCCGGTGGCAGTATCTTGGAGTAACTGTATGTTTTTCAATTGAAACCCGATCATCCTGTCAATATTAAAATGCAACATACTAATCTCCTGTAAGCATTCCATCAGTCTGGCAATCAGAATCATCACTTTAGTGCCTTCTTCTTCACCCAATGCCTCTGCTATTTGTGATATGGAAGCGTCTTCAGGTATTTTGATAACCCGACAAAGTTCTTTGGAAAGTCTTTCTCTTTCATTTTCAGCTTTGTCAATTCTTACAACCATAGCTTCCTCTTCGGGAACAAGCTCAGTTAGTTCATCGTATTTTCCGTTGATGATGAATTTTTCTTTCTCTTTTAATATGTCACCGTATTCTCTAAACAGTGCGGTCAAACTTTCAATGTGGTTTTTGAAATCCAGTAACTGCTCCACAACAAGCCTCCTATCAAAGACCTAGTATTTTGTTGATAATCTTTTCCGGATCTGTATGATAGGCATCCTTTTGAATGAGCTCCTGAAAATGATGCACAAGTTTTTCCCTCACATCGGGAACCTTATGAACCTCATCCAACATTTGTCTGATATGACTGCTTTTTTCAAGATTTTCCGATTTGAATAAGGATGGGTCATCCTTGACTTTCTCATCCTGTTTTTGTTGATTTGATGCTTTCTTAAGCTGTTTATACAAATCGGGGGAATTAATCCTGTTGATACCACCTGGGTCAATCATCACAAACACCTCTTAATTACAAATTATTTTATCCTTTACATATGTTTATCGGAAGTCTTCTATTAAACTTGAGGATTTATATCAATTGATTCTATCATGAATTTTTGCAATAAAAAAAGGGAGCATAAAGCCCCCCCTTTACAATGCCAACAAAAGGCTTAACTAGCTTTCGGTGATCCTGTTGAAATTGTATTCAGGGAGTAACGCTTTTGCCTGCTGAATCTTGCATTCAAGCTCAAAATTGAATTCGCCTTTTGCCTCGGAAAGTTCCAAAGTTTTTTCCATCTTGATAATCTCTTTTCTTAATTGTTGTGTATTACCCATAATATCACCTCACATAATATGGTATAAAATCCTTTCATCCCTTAATAAAATGAATAAACATACCTACAATTCCCTTTAAAAGGTCTAAAAAAATAAAATGCATAAAGATTTTCATCATAAAAAATATAATAATCTACCTAGAAGTTAGACACTCCGCAGCTTTGTCAGTATAACATATATTATGACGAATTGCAAATGAGTTTTACTACAAATTGTTTTAATTTATCACAGATAAGTAGCCTTCCCTTGTGAGTATCTATGAAACTCTACAGAATGGAAAAGATTAGAGGTTTATGTTATAATTTTCTCAAATAGGAATATAACTTTACGATGAAAGGAAGGATGAAACTGTGGGTAAGAAAATGGTAACTGTAGATGGTAACACCGCCACCACTCATGTGGCATACGCCTTTTCAGAAGTTGCCGCCATATATCCGATCACACCATCTTCACCGATGGGAGAATTTGCGGATGCTTGGGCTGCTGATGGAAGGAAAAATGTTTTTGGACAGAAAGTAAAAGTTTCAGAATTGCAATCAGAGGGAGGTGCTTCAGGAGCAGTACACGGAGCCCTTCAGGGAGGATCGTTAACTACAACCTTCACAGCTTCACAGGGATTGCTTCTCATGATCCCAAATATGAATAAGATTTCCGGAGAATTACTTCCCGCTGTTTTCCACGTTTCGGCAAGAAGTGTTGCAACACATGCACTATCAATATTCGGAGACCATTCTGATGTGATGCATTGCCGACAGACAGGATTCTCATTACTCGCCTCAGCAGGTGTTCAGGAAGCTCATGATTTGGCTATCGTAGCTCACTTATCCGCTATGGATTCCAGTCTACCGTTCCTGCATTTCTTTGACGGGTTCAGAACATCACATGAAATCCAGAAAGTTGAATTGTTCGATTACGATGATCTGGCTAAATTGGTTAATTATGATGCCATCAGAGCCTTTAAAGACAAAGCATTAAGACCGGAAAAACCAGTAACAAGAGGAACCGCACAAAACCCTGATATCTTCTTCCAGAACAGAGAAAGAGCTAACCTTTACTACGACAAAGTACCTTATATCGTCGAAGAAAAGATGAGAATGGTAGAACAGCTCACCGGAAGGAAATATCGACTGTTTGATTATGTAGGACACCCTGAAGCAGATAGAATTGTTGTCGCTATGGGTTCCGGACTGGACACACTTGAACAGACCGTTAATTATCTAAACGCTCATGGCGAAAAAGTAGGTCTTATTAAAGTGCGACTCTTCAGACCTTTCTCCGTTGAACATTTATTGGCAGTCGTTCCTGAAACGGTTAAATCCATTGCCGTATTAGACCGAACTAAGGAACCCGGATCAGCGGGAGAACCTCTTTATGAAGATATCAAATTTGCCTTCTATGGTCAAAAGAATGCTCCAACCATCGTTGGTGGGCGTTATGGTTTGAGTTCAAAGGAATTCACGCCTTCTATGGCAAAGACCGTATTTGACAACCTGAAAGGCAAACAGCCAAAAGACCATTTCACCATCGGTATCAAAGATGATGTTTCCTTCACTTCCTTGGAAGTTGACGAACAAATCATCACAGAAGGTCCTGAAGTCAAAAGATGCTTATTCTGGGGATTCGGTTCCGACGGTACAGTTGGCGCCAATAAAAACTCAATCAAGATCATCGGAGACCATACCGATATGTACGCACAGGGATACTTCGAATACGACTCCAAAAAGTCCGGTGGGGTTACACGATCCCATCTGAGATTCGGACCCAACCCCATAAAGTCTCCATATCTCGTTGAAACTGCCGATTTCATTGCATGTCACAGACAAGCCTATGTCAACATGTTTGATTTGGTTGATGGCTTGAAAGACGGCGGAATCTTCCTTTTGAACACTAACTGGACAAAAGAAGAACTGGAAAAAGAACTGCCTAATTCATTAAAGAAGAAATTAGCTGAGAAAAACGCCAAATTCTACATCCTCGATGGATTCAAGATTGCTGCTGAAATTGGTATGGGTGAAAGAATCAACACCATCATGCAATCTGCATTCTTTAAACTGGCAGATATCATTCCTTACGAAGAAGCAAAAGATTTCATGAAAAAAGCCATAGAAAAAACTTACGGTAAAAAAGGTAAAGACATCGTTGAGATGAACTACAAGGCCGTTGACATGGGAGAATCTTACGAAGAGGTCAACGTACCCGCAGAATGGGCAGAATTGACTGAGGAAGTAAAACCAGTTGATATGGGTAAAACCGAATTCGTTCGAGAAGTTGCCGATGTCATTAATGCCAAAAAGGGCGATACACTTCCCGTTTCAAAGTTTTCACCTGACGGCACTTTTGAAAACGGAACAACCGCTTACGAAAAACGCGGTGTTGCCGTAAACATCCCAAAATGGGAAGCAGAAAACTGTATCCAGTGTAACCAATGTGTCATGGTATGTCCTCATGCTGTTATCAGACCAAGATTGGTCACAGAAGAGGAATTAAAGGACGCACCTGAAACACTAACCGTTATCACACCTATGAATCCAAAACTTAAAGAAGAATACAAATTCACCCTTCAGATTAGCGGATTGGATTGTACCGGTTGTGGAAATTGTGCACAGGTATGTCCGGGAAAAGCCGGCAAAAAGGCATTGATTATGACACCAATCGAAGACGCTGTAGAAGAAAGTATGAACAACTTCAGATTTACAGAAGAATTGCCTGACAGAAATCCGCTTGGTGACAATATGTGGAACGGCGCTATGTACAACAGACCCTTGTTTGAATATCACGGTGCTTGTCCCGGTTGTGGAGAAACACCATATGTCAGACTGATCACCCAGCTGTTTGGGGACAGAATGGTCATTGCCAATGCAACAGGTTGTTCCTCTATTTACGGTGGAAGCGCACCATCCACACCATATTGCACCAACAGAGACGGTAAGGGACCTGCTTGGGCTAACTCATTGTTTGAAGACAACGCAGAATACGGATTCGGAATGGCAATATCCATCAATACAACAAGGGACAGATTGCATGATCTGATGGAAAAAGCCATCGAAGCCGGTGTTGAAAATGGTTTATCTGAACTCTTTAAAGAATGGATCGAAAAACGTGAAGATGCAGAAGCCACCAAAGAACTGGATTCCAAACTTAGAGCTGCTCTTATCGCTGCATTACCAACTGTAACAGGCGACATGCGATGTACATTGGAAAGCATCCTTGAATTGAAAGATTACTTCATCAAAAAATCCGTATGGATTCTTGGTGGAGATGGATGGGCTTACGATATCGGTTATGGTGGACTTGACCACGTCCTGGCTTCAGGCGAAGATGTAAATGTTCTGGTCATGGACACAGAAGTTTACTCAAATACAGGTGGACAAGCATCAAAGGCCACACCAACCGGTGCAATAGCAAAGTTCGCAGCAGCCGGTAAACCGATCAGAAAGAAGGACTTGGGATTAATGGCAACCACTTATGGATACGTTTATGTTGCACAGATTTCATTGGGTGCAAATATGAACCAAACCTTTAAAGCCATTAAAGAGGCAGAGGCCTATAAAGGACCTTCCATCATCATCGCTTACACACCTTGTATCAACCACGGAATCAAGACTGGAATGGGCACCACCATCGCTGAAGAGAAAAAAGCAACCAGTTGTGGATACTGGCCAATTTACAGATATGATCCCAGACTGGCTGATGAAGGAAAGAATCCCTTCCAATTGGATGGACCGAAAGAACTGGATGGAAAATTCCAGGAATTTCTTGACGGCGAAATCAGATTCTCTGCATTGAAACAGACATTCCCAGATAGAGCTGAAATGTTAAGTAAAAAAGCTGAAGAAGATATGCTCTTCAGATTTAACAAATACAAGAAACTGGCAGAAGACTAAAATAGAAAAGACAATAAAAAACGCCCTTTATGATAAGGGCGTTTTTTTATTGATTAAAATGATATAAAGCTTTAATAATGCTCTCGAACCATTTCGATGATATTCTCTTGAACATTATAAGAAAAAACTCTTACTTTTTCATCTTCAAAGTTAATGGCAATTTCGTCCACTGTTTCATCTTCATAAGGATTGATTCGAAGCGGCCTTCCCCATTCGGGATTAAATGTATAATCCAATCTTGACTTCAATACACAGGAACCGGAAGAAGGTCGTAACTGATAAATCCTTAAAATTTCATTTGCATCTACAAAAAACAGAAAATAGTTATTGTTGGTATAAAATTTTACAGGCAACCATGAATCCCTTATTCTAAAACCCAGTTCAACCGATTTCCCGCTGATACCTAAGAGTAAGAACTCGTTTCCTTCCTGAATCCACTTCCAATTGATGGAAAAGATCGCAGTCGATATCATAACCAACAAAATCATCATTACTAAAAACTTCTTCATATAATCCCCCCTGATTGTATAATAGAAAAGCGAATACCTTTAACAAATGTTCAGCTTTTGCCTTTGATTATACCATTTAAAAAGCCGGGAAGGATAAAACATGCCTGATGCATTTGCTTATGATAATAGTTCAATTCACTTTCAAGCGTTTCGTCATCTCTCACTTTTTTAGAAGGGTCATTGACTTTTGATCCGATGGTGTATGTCCAAAAACCCGAGGGATACTGGGGTGAAAATCCCGTGTACATTTTTGTGAGTTTAAATGCCTCTTCGATTCTGTAATAGGCCATCTTCAACCAATTGGTATCGTAAACTGGATTCTCGCTATGAGCCACCAGTAACCCTTCATCAGTCAAAGCATTTGAACAACGTTTATAAAAATCAACGGTAAACAGATTACCACCTTCGCCTGCTGTTGGATCGGTTGAATCTATTATAATCACATCAAAATAATCATCAAATTGAGAAACATAAGCGGCTCCATCTTTAAACAAAATAGAAGCCCGTTCATCATTCATGGCACAAGAAAGGGATGGAAGGTATTTTTTTGACGCCGATACCACTTCTTCATCTATTTCACACATGACCGCTTCTTTTACACAATTATGCCTTAAAACTTCTCGCAGTGTTCCCCCGTCACCACCACCAATAATGAGAACTTTTTCGGGGTTTGGATGTGAAAACATTGCCACATGAACAAGCATCTCATGATACATAAACTCAAAATTCTCAATAGTCTGAGTTATACCGTCTAAGGCAAATACTCTACCCACATCATATGAATCAAAGATATCGATCCTTTGATATTTCGATTGTTTTGAAAAAAGGAATTCTTTTATTTTGATAAAAAAACCGTTATTTTCTCCCTGAAAATACTCTTCATATCTTAAATGTTTCGATTGCTGAAATTCTGGTTTTTCCGTGTTCATGCTTTATATAGCCTCAACTTTAAATGGTGAGTTTTCTGAAATACCAATAGCCTGATAACTGCCCCTCTTGAACTCATCCGTTACAGTACGTTTAGCCCCAAAGACCGTTTTCAGATGGTCAAAAGCTTTCCATGGATCCACATGATCACCGCAAGTAAATACATCCACCGCCGCATATCCGTATTCTGGCCAGGTATGAATGGTCAGATGGGATTCCGAGACGATAACCACTCCGCTGACCCCATGGGGTAAAAATCTGTGAAACCCCGATTTAACAACTGTTGCTCCAGAAATAATTGCCGCTGAATTCATCTGATTTTCCACATATTCCACATTATCCAAAACAGATTGATCACATTCATAAAATTCAGCTAAAAGATGCTTGCCCAATGCTTTCAACACTTTCATCCCCTTTCATCTCTAATCTATCTTTATCCACATTATCCTTGCTCGTTTATTTTTACTGTGATTTTTTAACTGATGCACTTTATCGGCCTGATAATAAAAACAATCCCCTTCATTTAATTCATAGGACTTTTCATCCAGAGACAACGTTAATTCACCCTCGAAAACAAATCCGAATTCATCCCCTTCATGAAAATCCTCCTCTTCAGTTTCAGAACCCGGCTCCAAGGACACAATAAAGGCATCGATTTTTTTGTCCTCCACCTCATTCATTAACATCTGCGAAGTAATTCCTTCGGGTTCATCATAAACAGGTACCCGTTCATCTTTTTTATAGAGGACTTTCTGAGATTTGAAATCAGAAAAAAATGACTTCAGATCACTCCCTACCGCCTTGATAATCCTCTCCAGATTTTCAAGGGTGGGAGAGGTTTTCCCAGTCTCAACCTGTGAAATAAAACTCCTGGCCAAATCCGCCCTCGCTGCAACCTCTTCCTGAGTCAGTCCCAAAGAGAGTCTTAACTTCCTGATCTTATTCCCAAGCTCCATATCCTACCCACTTTCGTGTTCACTAAAATAACAATTTTTGTCACTTTAGACCACATTATAACATTAAAGATTGTCTCCTGTCAATAATTGAGGAGAAAAAGATATGAGGAATTTTGGAAACATAAGGAAGGGAGTATTGGAGTACTCATAAATAATTAATGATTATAGTTACTGTACTTTTGTTGGTGGCAAGAAGAATAAGTTTGTGAGTTTATAAAAGTTGTTATTGCTTTTTGCGTTGAAAAAAGCCCCTAAAAAACAAACTGTTTTCTGAAGTGTCATTTTTAATGGGAGTCGCAGATATTGTTTGTTACCTCAACTTGTATAAACCCACCCCACCAGCTTCGCTGGTCCCCCCCTCCAAGGAGGGGATTCTACAATTGGTATTCTTTCAATTATTTTTACATCATTCAGTTCTTTATATTTAAGAAACCACGCAAATAGAATTTTAATCATCAAATTATTAGAAGACTTGTTTTTATAATAACTTAAAAATCCCCTCCTTGGAGGGGGGGACCGCGGTAGCGGTGGGGTGGGTTTTGGCATTTTAACGATTACTACATTGTAAAAAATCCCTTTCACTCACACTCTAAACTTTCCTTCAAAATCTCCTCCAAAAAACATCTTAACCCCTCAAGCACACCATCAATACTTTTCTTCACATCGATATCGAGAATCCTATACACTTTTATTCCCATTCGCTTCAACGCTTCTTCTCTTTTCTGATCAGCTTCAATTCTCTCTTCATGGGAACTCCCATCAATCTCTATAGCCAGCTTTAATTCTTTACAATAAAAATCAACAATATATTGTCCAATCACTCTTTGTCTTTGAAACTTTATTCCC
>CAYOFT010000038.1:0-4771 GCA_964403295.1 uncultured Thermotogaceae bacterium
GGGAGGGGTGGATGCGGAGCAGACGGGGTGGGTTTTGGGAGACTAACGTTTATGTGATATTCACGTATTCGATTAAGTTTCAATTTCAACAAGAACTAAACCCTAAACCCCAGACCCTGCGTTCAAAATAGTTCCACCGTACTGAAAACACATGAGGTGATAAAATAGAAATGGAAAAAGACATACTGGAAAATCTTGAAGAGTCGAGAATCATAACAACGGAGGAAAAGGAAGAAGACAGCAGTTTTTATGCGTTGCGGCCTAAAACCCTTTCCGAGTATATTGGTCAGAGTAAGATCAAAGAACGTTTGGCCATAACCATTGAAGCGGCAAAAATCAGAAATGAGCCCTTGGATCATGTTCTGTTGGCGGGGCCTCCGGGCTTGGGAAAGACCACGCTTGCCAACGTGATTGCCAATGAGATGGGGTTTCAAATTCATACCACCAGTGGTCCCGTTATCGAAAAACAAGGGGATCTGGCTGCAATATTAACAAATCTGGAACGGGGAGATGTGCTGTTCATCGATGAAATTCACCGGCTGAGCCGGGTGGTTGAAGAGGTTCTCTATTCAGCTATGGAGGATTTTTCTCTGGATATCATGATTGGTAAGGGGCCCAGTGCCCGATCTATTCGAATCGATTTAAACCGGTTTACACTCATCGGAGCTACCACCCGAAGCGGATTGCTGACCTCACCCTTGCGAAACCGATTTGGTATTCAGCTGGAACTCAACTACTATGAAACCGATGAACTGGAAAACATCATCAAGCGTTCTGCAAGCATTCTGGATATTGGAATAGATGAAACGGCTTCAAAAATGGCTGCCATGCGTTCCAGGGGAACACCTCGTGTGGCTAACAGACTTTTAAAGAGAATCAGAGATTTTGCCACAGTCAACCGGCATGAAAAAATTGAAGAATCGGATGCTCTGCAGGCATTGAAAACGCTTGAGATAGACGATCATGGATTGGATTCCATGGACAGAAAAATACTAAAAACCATCATCAAGCATTACCGCGGCGGTCCGGCAGGAGTCAAGGCTATTGCCGCTGCTGTGGGTGTGGAACCGGATACCATTAGCGAGGTGTACGAACCCTATCTGATTCAAAAAGGCTTTTTGACAAGGGGATCCAGAGGCAGACAAGTAACCGAAAATGCTTATCAATTGTTAGATATAGAATATGACGTGAACGAAGTCAACAAACTATTTTAATGTAACGGGGGAATAGAATTGGAAAAACTGAAACTGAGACTGAAAAGCGAACCGGTACACCGGGCAAAAGAGATTTCCAAAGAAATCGTAGACGATTTGATGGACTTGATCCGTGAAAACACCACCACCAGTATCGAAAGAACGGTATTACGATTGTTTGGAATCGCTGGTGCGGATATTGATGAAACACCCTATGTGAACATCATCGTCAAACAGCTGATGAAAAAGGGTGTCTTGGACTCGGGAGCCTCACTTTACGTTCTGAACGCGTGTGTTCACTACGATAAGGATCCCGAAGAAGTTGCCAAAATGGTTGCCGAGGAAAATCTTAATTTGACGGAAATTCCCATGGGAGACTACGACAAAATCAACGCCTTGTCTCAACAGCTGACACAGAAAGCCATGGATCATATAACAAAGATAAAGGATGAAAGGGACAAGTTATTGTACGAGACCTGGTCCGATCCGCCAAGACCATATAAATATGTTATTGTTGCCACCGGAAATATTCATGAAGATGTGGTACAGGCTCAGGCTGCTGCTCGACAAGGGGCTGACATCATTGCCGTTATCCGCTCCACAGCACAAAGCTTACTGGATTATGTTCCCGAAGGCGCGACAACGGAAGGTTTTGGGGGAACCTATGCCACACAGGAAAATTTTAGGATTATGCGTCAGGCCCTGGATGTGGTGGGCGAAGAACAGAATCGATACATCCGACTGGTAAACTACGCTTCAGGACTTTGCATGCCTGAAATAGCCATGATGGGAGCCTGGGAAGGCCTTGATTTCTTGTTGAACGATTCCATGTACGGGATACTCTTCCGGGATATCAACATGAAACGAACCATCATCGACCAGTACTTTTCCAGATTGATCTGCGCTGCCTCACATATCACCATCAACACGGGAGAGGATAATTATTTGACCACCTCCGATGCCATTGAAAAGGCCTATGCCGTAACCGCCTCGCAGTTAATCAACGAAGCCTTTGCTTTAAAAGCCGGTATGGAGCCCAAATACATGGGGTTAGGTCATGCTTTTGAGATTAATCCGGATATCAAAGACGGGTTATCCTATGAAATTGCTCATGCCCTTTTAACCCGAGAACTTTTCCCGGAAGCGACCTTAAAGTACATGCCCCCAACCAAACACATGACCGGGGATATATTCAAAGGCTATGCCATGAACACCATGTTCAACTTTGTTTCAGTGCTGACCGGTCAGGATATCCAATTACTGGGAATGCTCACCGAGGCTATTCACACACCTTTTATGCAGGACAGATATTTAGCCGTTAAAAATGCCGATTATATCTTCAACAACGCCTTCAGCTTAGGCAAAGAATTCAGTATTGATGATGAGTCGTTTGTCTCTCAACGGGCGCACAAAGTGTTGGAACAAGCCATCGAATTGTTGGAGCACACCCTTGAAGTCGGTTTGATGCAGTCCATAGAAGAGGCTAATTTTGCCGACATCAAACGAACCCAAACGGGCGGTAAAGGTTTAGATGGTGTAGTGAAAAAATCTCCCAAATACTACAACCCCTTTGAAGGGGCTTTTAGAAAATTATTAAACATTGATTCTCAGGTATTTCAGGGAGGTGCCCGCTGATGATGATCTATCCATACGGAGATACGACCAATGACGGTGCCATGCAACTTTCCTTTACGTTGCCCCTAAAAGCAGGTGCTTTGGCAAAAGAGGCAGCCAAGAGACTGGTTAAAAAGATGGGCTTTGAAAAGGCAGAAGTGGTGTCCATGCAGGATTTGGGTGGAGACTTTAGTTTTTTCGTCGTTTACGGTCACACCACAACCGGAATCAACACCAATGATATACAGGTTGTGGAAGCCAAATTCGATCATATGGATCGCGTGCAGGTGGATGAATACATCGAAGAGCAAATCGGCAGAAAACTGGTTGTTGTAGGGGCTACCATTGAAAGTGATGCCCATACGGTGGGGTTGGATGCCATTTTGAACATGAAAGGCTATCACGGGGATTATGGATTGGAACGATACAAAAATTTTGAAGTTTATAACATGGGAAGCCAGGTATTATGCGAAGACCTGATCAAAAAATGTAAAGAAGTCAAAGCAGATGCGTTACTGGTTTCTCAGATCGTTACACAAAAAAACATTCATGTGAAGAATCTGTCAAAACTAATGGATTTGATGGAAGCGGAAGGGCTGCGACATCAACTCATCGCAGCAGTAGGCGGTCCCAGAATCAGCCATGAACTGGCATTGGAATTGGGCTATGATATTGGATTCGGTCCCGGAACCATCCCCAGTCAGGTTGCCAGTTATATTGCCACAACCAAAAAAGAACGATTGGAGAATGAATAAATGAAAATCGGAATCATAGGCACACCCTTTGTAGGGAAAACAACACTTTTCAATTTGTTAACCGGTAGTACAGATACAACTTCAAAAGCTGGAGAAACAAAAGTTGTCGAAGTAAAGGACCCACGGGTAAAAAAATTAAGCGAGATGTACAACCCGAAAAAGACAACCTACGCGACCCTGGAATTTACAGATACTAACGGATTGGACATAGAAGCGGGTGCAAAGGAACGAAACAGGGTATTTGGCATGATTCAAAAATGTGATGCCCTGCTTTGGACTATTGGCAACTTTTCCGGAGTACCCAAGGAACCTTTGGAACAATTTGAAGAGATTAAAACCGAAATCATCCTGAGAGATTTGGAATTGGTTGAAAGCCGAAAAAACAATCTGGAAAATTCAAAAAAGAAACTGGAAAAGGAAGAAGAAAAGGAACTGGAGATTTTAAACAGATTGTATGAGATTCTGGAAAAGGAAAATTGGCCACAGGGTATAGATTATTCAGCTGAGGAGAAAAAACTCGTTTCTTCACTGTCCCTTTTCAGTTTAAAGCCTTCCATTATTGTTCTGAATTCTGATGAGGAAGCTTATAAAAAAGAGACCCCTGAAATCACGAAAACAAAACAAATCTGCAAAGAATTTGATTTTGTTTTAACTGAAATTTGTGGTAAATTTGAACAGGAGCTCACAGAGTTGGAACCGGAAGAAAGAAGCGTATTCATGGAGGAAATGGGCATTACCCAAAGTGGGTTGGATGTCCTGACACAAGTTGTTTACGAATACGTGGGACTGATTTCATTCTTTACAGTAGGTGAAGATGAGGTTAAAGCGTGGACAATCAAAGAGGGAACCAATGCAAAATCAGCAGCCGGGAAAATACATTCCGATCTGGAAAGAGGATTCATCAGAGCTGAAGTCATGCATTATGATGAGTTGATGGAAAAGGGCTCAGAAAAGGCCTTAAAGGAGACCGGACTTCTTAAAGTAGTGGGTAAAGAACACATTGTTGAAGATGGTGATATATTAAATATAAGATTTAATGTATAATACAGTATGGGAAAAGATCGGGTATCAGGTTTGGGGTTTTAAAAAAGAGACAAAATTCATTTTGAGCATTCATCATAATAAACGCAGTTTGCGTTAATAAATGGGCATGAGTATATTTGCCCAAAACCGGGGGGGCATGTGGTATGAAGAAGGTTATGATCAGCA
>CAYOFT010000038.1:4781-13639 GCA_964403295.1 uncultured Thermotogaceae bacterium
AGATGGTGATATATTAAATATAAGATTTAATGTATAATACAATATAGGAACAATCTTTTTGGTATTTGAAAAAAAGACACTACATCAATAGACGGACAAATGAATTTGTCCAAAACCGGGGGGGCATGTGGTATGAAGAGGGTTATGATTGGTATCATGATAGTATCGTTATTCACAACAGTCGTATTCGGTTTGGAATACAATGGCATTACATACGAACAGTGGAAGGAAGTTCTTGAAAAGGGAAGTGTTCAGGAGCAAATTCTTGCCTTGGAAGCTATAGGTAATATTGAAGCGCCCGATTCTGAAGCGTTGCTATTAACTTATCTGGATCATGGGAACAATGAACTTCGGATGACGGCTGTATGGGCTTTGGGTCAAATTAGAAGCGCCCTTGCAGCAGACAAAATCTGCTGGATGTTGGGAGAGGAAAATGATCCCAGAATAGACGGTGCATTGGTAAATATCGGGAACCCTGCAGTAGAAAAGCTCATCTTAAAATTGAAGCTTGCCTCATTATTGAGCAATTTCGATGAAGGCACACGAATCGCAAGGATTATGATTGACATCCAATCGCCCGAAGGAATGGTAGAGGTGGCATCATATTTGTCAAAACTTCTTACCATCCCGGATAGCCGAGACGAAGCCAAACAAATGCTTTCCCACATTGGGGAAAGGGCAATCGAGCCACTACAGATTTCTCTTCAAACCACCTATGATAAACAACTCACACTAGATATTCTTAAAACACTATTACTCATAGGCAGTCAAAGATCTTTGCCAACTTTCTACCAATACGTTTCCGATACCAACCCGGCAATCAGGTCACTGGTGGCGAATGCGTTGGGTAAAATCCAATCACCTGAAAACACTGATTTTTTGATCTCCATGTTGCGTGATGTGGATGAAAACGTTAGAACTCAGGCATTGGTATCACTTGGAGAGTTACAGGATTCAAAAGCAGTTGTTTATATCCTCACCAGCTTAAAGGATGAAAATCCCATGATCAGAGCCATGGCTGCCTACGCTTTGGGACAGATCAAAGATGTACGGGCGGTTTATCCGTTAATCAATTTACTGGATGACCGTACGGTATTAAGGGCAACTAATTCCTCCACGGGTCAGACAGAGGAACAAATGGTCATGGATTTTGCCGCCAGGGCGTTGATTAAGATTGATGATCCACGGGGAATACAGGAATTGCAAAAGAGAGGGATAAAAGTCGTTTCAGATTAGGAGTGAAAAATGGCAACTTATACTTATAAAGCGACTGACATGAGCGGATCGCGTGTAAACGGTGTGATTAATTCAACCAGTGAATCGAGTGCAGTCAACTCTCTCAGTAAACAAGGGTTGGTTGTACTGTCCATTGATACGGCTAAAAGTAAGGCCGGAACCTTTTCGTTGTTCCCGCTAAAATTAATGGATTTAATGACCTTCGCCAGACAACTTTCCATCATGTTGAATTCCGGTGTAAACCTTGCAGCTGCCTTGGAAGTATTGGCAGAACAGGAGGTTTTTTCCTCCAGGTTCAGAAAGATTATTGCCTCATTACTGGTGAATATTGAATCGGGTATGAGTTTTTCGGAGGCCTTAAGGAATGAAAAAGGTTTTGACGATATCTTTGTTAATCTGGTAGACGCAGGGGAAAACAGTGGTTCGCTTGAAAACACATTGGATAAAGTTGCTCAGTTTTATGAATCCCAGAAAAAATTGAGGGATGAGGTCAAATCAGCGACGACCTATCCTATGTTTATTTTGGTTTTTGGGATTCTTATGGTTATTGTCGTCATGTTCTTTATTTTGCCAAAACTCGCTGAAAGTTTTGGTGGAGCGCCAAGTGGCATTATGGCAAAACTCATGGATTTGAACATCTTCTTAACTGAAAATTGGTTACTGGTAACGATTGTATTGATTGGAGCAGCCATTGGCCTTTTCTTTTTCTTTAAAAGCAGTGCGGGGAAAAATACTATTTCCTATGTATTGGGGATTGTACCGGGTGTGAAGCAAATAAGGATAAATAGTGCCCTTGAAAGATATTGTCGTACACTATCCGTAATGATCGCATCGGGAG
This sequence comes from uncultured Thermotogaceae bacterium, assembly GCA_964403295.1. Lineage (GTDB taxonomy): Bacteria > Thermotogota > Thermotogae > MWEM01 > MWEM01 > JASUTC01. The sequence continues at coordinate 6,856 of CAYOFT010000038.1, forward strand.
TTGATATCATTAAGGCCTTAAGATTGGCCAGTAATGCCTCCAGTGACCCAAGATTTGTTAATAAGGTTGAAGAGATGTCCGATAATATTAAAGAGGGAATGAGTCTTGAAAACGCATTCTCACAATCAGGCGTTTTTCCAGGGCTGGTTATTGCCATGGTAGGAACGGGGGAAAGAACCGGTAAATTGGATGATATTCTTGAGCAGGTGGCAAATTTCTTTGAAGACAAAGTTCGCACACTGGTCAAACAGGTCACATCCATCATCGAGCCGTCAATGATTGTACTGGTCGGATTATTTATGGCCTTTATTGCCTATGCCATGTACAGCTCAATATTCCAGGGGCAGCAAAATATCACCGGTGGCTTCTAATAAGAAGGCAGCTACTTATATCGAATTGATTTTCAGTTTTCTGATTTTTACTGTGTTGCTTATTCCTGTTGCGGCTTGTATTCAGTTTTTGAACAGACCGGAAACTAATCTAAAAGAATCAGTTTTTCTGTCCAAGATCAGGCATCAAATATCCAGGACTTCATCCGAAAGTTTAAATTATCTTAAAGAATCAAAAATAGTATATAATAAAGGGGATGAAGTAAACGGATTCGTTTTCGACAATGAACTCCGGCTTAATTTTACAGTTTACGGACAAATCAAGCAGGGAAAGTCAGTTTTTTTGGATAGTGAAAACGAACGGTATCGTTTAACCATAAGGCCAATCACAGGATTTGTGAACCTGGAAAGAGAATAATAGTAGTGGATTGGGGGGTAAAATGCAATTATTCAATAGAAGATTATTTGTATTGGAATCGGGAAAATACTACACCAGGGGATTATTGATAAAGCTTGCCAGAAAACAGGCGAGAGTTTTAAAAACCTTCACAAAGAGTTATATAGAAGAGGATTTTTTTGGAGAGAAACAGATAGATGCGATCAAGCAAACGATAGCTATGATTAAACCGGATATCGAGGACTTTGTCATCTACAATTATCCTTACCAGGAAATGATTTTTTCCACAGCGGAAATGCCTAAGCTTTCCGATGAGCAATTAAGAAATGCTGTTAAATTCAAAATTTCCGAAGATTTTCATATCCCTCCCACCAAATTAATCGTTGACATCACAAGACCTGTTAATTACATAAAAACACCAAAAGGCACCAGTAAAATTCCCATCTTTGCCACAAAACAAGAATTTATGGACAAAGTAATCAGTTTTTACAAGGGAGTAGCCGGTGCACCAGAACCGGATATCGTGATGCCGGATCATTTAAAATACCTGGAATTGTTTGATGAACAAACACTTAAAGAAGACATACCGGGACAATCAAAACTGACCTTTATGATTTGTCAGGACTTGAATTACTCGGTTCTATTCACCTTCATGGCCAACAAAATCATCGATATCACTGAAATATCCATCTCGTTGAACAGGGTGATTGAAGAATGCCGAAAAAAGGACATCCCTGCACAAACAGTCGTGAGTGCCATTATTAAGGGGTCGGAAATCGGTTCGTTGGAATATACGGAATCCATAGAGGAGATTTTTTCGGAATATTATGGGAAGTACACGTTTGAAGCTGAAAAGGCAATTCGAGGAACCATCAATCATCTCAATATCGATAATCCCCTTACAAGAATTGATTCCGTTATTGTTGGGTCAATTAACAGTAGGTTGACTTTGGATTTGGCTTACCATATACGGGATGAGGGTATTTTAAGAGGTGCGAATGTCATACAAATGCCATTGAAAAAGGATTATCCAGATGATGCAGAAGATATCCGAACCATCATGGGACTTGCTTACAGGGGGGTGAGGGAACTTGGTAAATATAAATTTATACAAAAAGAAAAAGCCAAAGCTTAAACTCACAACGGTACTGGTACTCATTGCCATTTTGTTATTGCCCGTTCTCGCTTTACGAGTAACCATAGAAACCATCAAACAAAGTAATCTGGCTGAAATCAGGGGGAAGTATCAATATGCCCGGAACTTTATCGGAACGGATGATATCGAAGCCATGATCAGTCAAATTAAAAATGAGAATACGAGAGTAGTGGGTAAAACCAACATCATCAAAACAGAGACCGAACGGATTAAAAAAGATTTAGTCTATGCAGGATTGTCAACCGATTTTATTAACGAATTGGGACTTCAGTATGATCGTTTTAAAGCCAACGAAAAGATCTTTATCGAAAAGATGAATATAAGCAGGGGAAAAGACTTTTTCCTCAAATACTATAATGTGAATGGCAAAAATTTGGGTAATCACAGATTTTCTGAAGAATTGAAAAAGGCTTATAAAAACAACGGGTTGACTTTAACCGAAAATCGAGTCACCATTGATTTTATGTTGGTTAACATCCTTCAGGAAGAATTAACCGCCAAAACGGCAAAGTATTGAGAGTGATGGTATGAATAAATTAGGGATTAATAGAATCTGGGGAATCATCATCGCATTGGGGATATTAATTACTTGTTTTATCCTGTTTAATTTGTTGACTTATTTAGAGATGGATCGACAAATCAAAGAACTTGAACAAGTTGCCCTGACTTACAACACCAATTACAGAATATATCTGGAAACTTTTAACACCTTAAGAAATTACAATGAAAAGATCAGTCAAAGAGCCTACGAGCTTGATGAGTTGGAAAGAATGATGAAAAATATAGCTTTAGACTACCAGAAAACAGGTAGAAAAATTATATTTTCCGGTGTAGTCAATCCAGAAAAATTTTCAATCATACTGAATTATATTGCCGATGCCAAAACACTTAAGATCAACAAACTTGACACACAAAGTCAGACTGAATTACCGTTGCTGATCGGTGAAAGTGAAACACCGGATATGTATATCAGAGAGATGGAAATAGAATTGATTCAAATAGACGATAAGATATTGGAGGGTTGAGTTATGGCCAAACCAAAAAGTGATCCCAAGAAAAAAAAGATCATACAAATTGTCCTGTTACTCTCCGTGTTGGCTGCATTTGCCCTGCTGATGATATTTGTTACATTACCGGCTTTGGGAATCGAATTGTTCGGAGGCAGACAAACCACCAGGACTTCCACCAGACCGGCTACGACTGCTGTAAGTAAGACCCCATCAACAAGCCCGGCTGTAACAGTTAAAGAGCCAAGTGTAGATGAAAAATATTTGGCAAAAGTTATGGAATCCTTTTCAAAAGAAGAAGATAACGCCTATTATGAATCAGAGGCGTTTAAACCGTATATTTTTAATTTTCAGGACGAAGAACAGGTTAAAGACATTCTCCTTAATTCGACTAGTATCATAGAGTTCAGAGATGGAACATTTATGTCCTACTTTTTAACCGAAGATGATGTAAAAACAGCATGGATCAAAACATCAGCTGAACCGAATAAGGTGTATGAACTTAACATCAATTCCGTAGTTCCCAATGTACCCTATCCTTTACAGGTGATTGAAATAACACCCATGGGTATTTTATTATATCGTTATCCCGATGAAAGGGAACAAGAGGAAAAGGCAACACCGCGTCTGTATAGAATTTTAGCCAGACCGTTTATTGAAATTGCTGAATTAAAAACAGAAATTAAACAATAAAAAGAACCATCAAGGGGGTAATTCTTGTGAAAAAACTGGGGGCACTTCTGATATTGACTTTGTTTATCCTTCTCGCAAGCACATCTTTTTCCGCTAAACTTGTGAATTATACATACCTTCCGGGGGACTCTGAGATCAACTTCGTTTTCATTTATGATGATGAACCCGAAGAATACGAAGTACAGTCGCTGGATTATGGCAGGTACATCGTGGTGAACACACCCGGTGAGATGTCCAACATGAATTCAATTAACCGATTTATCGGTTATTCACCGATTATAGGCTTTAAGGCGTCAGCGGGAAAAGGCCAGATCAGTTACCGGTTTGACATGCTACTGCCCAGAGAACCTGAAGTGGAGATTGTAGCCAATACATTGAGGGTGACTTTTAAAAGAAACACCGAAGTGATAAAAGAATTTTCAAGTTATACCGACTCTACAAGAGCAGGAGACAGACCCTCTATCATGGCGTTGTTGTCCGTACTCAGAGAGTATATGGACATTAATCTGGTGATTGATGAAGCCTCATTGAAAGGGATACAGCCGGTTGAATTTGTCATGCTATCTGAAAACCTGCGTGCTGAAGATTTCTTCCTTCAAATTGTCATGAATAACCCCAAGATTGCCTATGCATTTTTACCCAACAACACCGTATATGTTGTAAGAAAGGAACTATTGCCAACCAAGATAGAAGAAATATTGGCAGAAACGTCACTGTCACCGCAACAGGAAACCTCCTACTGGGCGGCTTATAATTTCAGGATCAACAAAAAATCCACCCTTTACGAGCAATTTGCCAACCGACTCACTACGGGTGAGACCACTTCGGAATTAAGATTCAGTGTGGAAGGATTTAAAAACTATATTCAAAGTAATTTTGAAACTTATACAAGAGAAGCACAAGGTACCATGAATGACGATATGATTACGCTGGCAAAAGGCGGAGATGAAGACGAAGAATATGTTCCCGTGGGATTGTTGTTATACGGGGATAATAACCGTCACGAACGTTTTGGATTCTTCATTCGATTCCTGGAAGGGGTCAGTTTTTCAGGAGACGGAGAATCATCAGAAGACGGAGGACAAACTGAAGATAACGGATATACACAAAAAATAACTTACTCCCCTTTAACCGAACAAGAAGTCAGAGAATTCATGGAATTTTATCTGAACTTCAGAACCAGAGTGGGTGTTCCCAAACAAGAGATACTGCCAGAATACGAAGAACTTGCCTATGAAATATTACCTCTGATTGATCAAATTCAAATCATAGGACCCGTGAACGCCACCAAAAAGATTACCTCTTACTTAAATGATTACATTAAGAACAGAAAAGCCAGAGGCAACGAAAAGATCGTTGAAATAAAAGTAAAAGACGGATACGGAACGGTATTTGCCATCGCCTTAAGAAGACTATTTCCAAAGGCGATTGTAGATTCAGCCGGCATCAACATCAACACATTGGTGAACAAACCCACATTCGACTGGACCTATGAAGATGTACAAGGTTTCGGGGCAAAAGACGGCGATCCCGACAGTGTTACCATATTTGGATCCAATTATGAAATACAAACTTCGGAGAAGATCGCAGACGATTGGGGATGGCTGGTGCCGCCACTGAGTTCTGAAATTAGAATTTTAACCCTTTCAGAAGATATACCGGAAAACATTATTTCCGGGTTAAAAAATCCTGAAAGCCCCAATTCTTTACAGAACAAATTCCCGACAATCGAAATCGATTACAGTTTCTCTCCACTGATGTTTGTCAAGGGAAAAACCCATGAATTGGACTTGCTTGAAGGTTATATCAAGGAAGTTGAAAATGTCATGCTGGGTGATTCAGACGCATACAACATCATTAACATGAACACGAGATTCTTTGAAGATCCGCAGCTGTTCAATGACATTAAAGGAATTGTTGAAGCGAAATACCCGAAATTGGAGATAATCTCATACCCTTCATTAAACTCTCTGTTTGTCAAAGGGGAGGATCCGGAAGAAATATCAAAAGCCATTGAAGAAATTCAAACATTAACCAATACAACAGAATACGAAGAATACTCACAATACATAGACTTTGAGCGACTTGCAAACAGTGATGTCAATCTGGTTTATGATCAACTTTACAAAAACAAAGGCATCGAAATTTTGTATGTTGAATCAAGAGATTTGTACAAGATATATGGACCGGAAAAAGCTGTAAAAGAGTTTATTGAAGAATTAAAGAAAATGGATGCCAGAAGACCGGATGAAGATGACGGAACATTTGATAATACCGAACTGGTCTATATCACCATTCCCTCACTGACACCGCAGGAAGTGGCGCAATTGGTGAATATTAAAGTGCCGGGAGTAAAAATCGAACCCTTTGAAGCCGGTGGCTATTTTATCACCGGTAATGACGAGGAAATTGAAAAAACCAAAGAACTGATCAATACCATGAGTTCAGACTTCATGGAAGAAAGCCTGGTCCTCTCACTGGCACCGGGAATCACATTCCAAACCATACAAAACGTCCTGAACTTGTATTACAACGTAGGCGAGGAAATGCAACTGTTGGACTTTGAGAATTCCAAGATATTAATCAAAGGTCAAAAAGAAAAGATACAGAATATTAAATTAATCCTCAGCAGCTTTGGCCTCATAGGAGATACTGACGACGATTTTGAAAAAGTCGTGAAAAGAATCACCTATCCATTCATTGCTGATACTGGTAAAGTACCACCACAAGAATTAACAGAAATTGTCAACGCCTATCATCCGGGAGTTGAAATCCAGTATTTCTCAACAGCCGAGATCTTCCTGCTGATTGGCAGCATGAATGAAGTGGAAAAGGCCACACAACTTATTAACGAATACGCAGAAAAAATCGTTGTTGAACAAGTTTGGTTTGGTCCGGTGAAAGAAAATGCTTATAGTAGCGCTGAAATCATCGAAAGATTGAGACAGGAAATACCTGAAATAAAAGACATCAAAGTGGATGAAGAAAAAAGAGAATACACCGTTACAGGGCCAAAGGAAAGTGTTGTGCAGGCGGTAGCCAGGATGAATCAACTGATCGATGAAGGTAAAGGGGAAATAATCCCTACGGTTGAATTTTCAAATGACGGCGTTCATTTCAACGTCAACGCACAAGGCAGAGATGTACTGGAACTGACAAAAGAGATTGCCAAAGGAATGGCCTTTGAACCCAAACTCTTCCT
>CAYOFT010000039.1:0-13523 GCA_964403295.1 uncultured Thermotogaceae bacterium
TTGATTCCGTGTGACTGATCGCCGCAACAACGTAGCCTTTTGAAGCAAGATTTTCAGTCAAATAGCTCATCATAAATCTCGTCCCCGGATACCCATGAGAAACGATGATCAATGGAAATTCTTCTACTACCGGTTTAGCATTTCTTAACGCCCGACCGGTAAAAACAATGGCATCATCAACAAATTGCTCATCAACATAAACCGTTTTTTCAATTCTTCCGGGTCCGATTTCACAAGGATACCAAACTTCAACGGTTAGCGGTCGATCGTAGGTGGGATTTGGATTATTCTCAGAATAATTTAGTATATCCAGTCTGTCCTCATCAATAATAGTGAGTGTTCTCACACCAACTGAATAGTTCCCTCTGTATGCTAGTTCCGGTGCATCCGGTAATGGATCACCAATTAAAAATTCTTCATTCGCAAAAAAAAGCATTGGAATTAGAAGAAAAGCAAAAAGCACGATTTTTTTCATTATAAAACCTCCTCAAAAAATGGTGTTGCAACACAACTTTATAATAGAGGATGTTAAGGTTAACATCAAAGTCGATAAGGTTATTTGAGAGTTGTTTATGGGTCTTTAGAGTTGATTATCGTCATTTTCCTTCGTTTGACGTACTATTATAGTTCATTCTCCGAATTATTTACAAATCAGTAAATTTATTTAGTGTAAACAAAATGAAGTTAAGTAAGTTTTATAAAGAGAAACTTCACTGAACTGCTGTTTCCACTTAAAATAGAAGCACCCCAAAAGTTTGGACTAAGGGGGTGCCTCTATTTTTTTACATTTAAAATCACCCTTGAAAATTTACGAACAGATTTTCCCGGGATTTAAAATATCATTTGGATCAAAGGCTATTTTTACACGTTTAATCAAGTTGATCTGTGATGCACTCAAGGCCATGGGCAGATAGGGCATTCTTTTGATCCCGATGCCGTGTTCTCCGGAAAGCGTTCCTCCCAAATCCAAGACTTTTTGATAGAGCTGTTTCAGATTTTCCTCGACCTTTTCATCCCAAACCTTCCCTGTCTTTTCTGCACTCAGGAAAGTAACGTGCATGTTCCCATCACCGGCATGACCGAAATTAACCGTTTCCATTTGCTCTCTTTTAGAAAGGTCCTTTACAAAGGCCATTAATTGCGGAATTTTATTGATGGGAACGACCACATCCTCCATACAGAAATCCGGATAAAAAGCAGATATGGCTTCTGCAATGGACTTTCTTGCCTTCCAGATCTTTTCCCTGGTATTCCTGTTATCGGCAACAAAGACCTCTTGAGCCCCGTAGTTGAAACACATCTGTCCTATCTTTTCGTACTCATTGGCTACCTGTTCCCTGTCATTTCCTTCTATCCCAATAATGAGATGAGCAGCTGAATCAGAATAGGGTAGTTCGTTGTTTAAAAATCTTTCGGCAAGCTTCAAAGACGCGTTATCCATGAATTCCAAAGAGGCCGGAATCGTATGGGCCTCTATCATAATCTTAGGAACAAAAGAAATAGCTTCCTCAACACTTTCAAACGGTACGAGAAGATCTACGGTAAATTCCGGGAGCGGAATCAGCTTTAAAATGATTTTTGTGATGATCCCCAATGTACCTTCTGAGCCTACCATGAGATTGACAAAATCATATCCGGTAACATTTTTTACCAATTTACCACCGAAAAAATCAATCGTTCCATCGGGTAAAACAACTTCTATACCCATGACATGATCGCCGGTAGGGCCGTATTTCACAACCTTATTTCCACCGGCATTCTCTGCTACGTTCCCGCCGATAAACGATGCATCTGAACTACAGGGATCACCAGCATACAATAATCGCGAAGCAGCTGCCATTTTTTGAATTTCATCCGTCACAACACCCGGCTCAACGGTTATGGTCAATGTTTCTTCATCCAATTCCAAAATACGATTCATCCGTTCCAAAGAAAGGACAATCCCCCCCCTGACAGGAACTGCTCCTCCTGAAAGCCCCGTTCCAGCTCCTCTGGGTGTGACGGGAATCAAATGTTGATTGGCAAATGTCATGACCTTTGAAATTTGTTCAGTTGTCTCGGCAAAAACAATGGCTTCAGGCATATGTCGGTATTTTTCACCTTTGACTTCGTCATGGGAGTAAGCTTCAAGCCTTTCTTCCTCTGTGTTAATACAATGCGACCCAACGATATCGGTCAATTCTTTCAACAATCCGTGCGTCAGTTTATTGTACATTGCTCTCACCTTCTTTGCCATTACTCTGATTGGGAATCTTTGTTTTTAATTGTTCTATCATCTTTGGTACGATATCATACAGATCACCACAGAAAGCATAGTCAGACACTTGAAAGATAGAGGCATCCGGGTCTTTATTCACTGAAACAATGATTTCTGAAGTTTCCATTCCGGCAATATGCTGTACCGCTCCGGAAATTCCCATGGCAAAATATAATTTAGGTGAAACAACCTTACCGCTTAAACCAACTTGGTGAGGGTATTCCATCCACTTCGCCTCAATGGTTGGCCGGCTGGCACCAATGCCTCCCTGTAAAATATCTGCCAATTCTTTAAGCAAGTCAAATCCTTCTTTTCGCTTGAGCCCTTTCCCACCAGATACGATGATATCTTTATCCTGAATATTTTCAGAACCTGCTTCCAGTGGTTTATAATCCAGCACTTCAATGGTTGAGCGCTTCATTTCCTCATTGATTTCAAATTGTTCAATGTTTCCACTTTTTTTTATTTTTTCCGGTATCTTAAATGTTTTTGGTCTAACCGTAGCCATTTGCGGTCTGTGATGAGGTGTCTTGATAGTGGCCATGATATTTCCACCGATTGCAGGTCTGGTTTGCAGTAACAAACCCGTTTCTTTCTCGATGTCCAATCCGGTACAATCTGCCGTTAATCCGGTATTTATTGTACCTGCAACAGCAGGAAGAACTGTTCTTCCGCTTGTGGTGGCCGGTGCTAATACAATTTGAGGTTGTTCCTGTTTGATGATTGCACTCAGCACATTGGTGTGGATTTGCTGATTGAAGAAAGAAAAACATACATCTTTCGATTGAATGACTTTGTCAGCACCATAAGAAAAAAAATCTTCCAGCTTGTCATCCAAAGTATTGTATAGCGTAACCACGACTACCTGACAATCCAGTTTATTAGCCAGTTCTCTTGCTTTTCCGGTCAATTCATAACTAACGGGGTGGATTGACCCGTTTCTGATTTCCGTGTAAACCATAACTGATGGATTCATATCAACCACTCCTATTGTTTTAAAACAGATGATTTAATCTCTTCTACAAGTTGACAAATACCCTTTTCGATTAGACTACCACTAAATCGTTTTGTTTTTCTGGTTTTTTGAGGGGTGGTGACTTTTACCACTCTTGTTGGCGATCCTTTTAAACCTAATGCTTCAGCTTCTATCTTTAAATCTTGTGAAGTCAATATTCTGATATCTGCTCTTCTTGAATTCATTTTTCCATTTAGTGTTGGCATAGAAGGGTTATTCAGCGCACTTAAAACGGTGATCAGACACGGATATTGAATGCGCTGTTTTTCTGTTCCGTCTTCTACCGTTCTGGTGACCACTACATTATCCTTGCAATATTCAATTTGGCTGACATAAGTAGCGCAGGGCATAGATAACATAGCTGCCACTTCGGGACCAACTTGACCTGTTTCCCCATCTGTGGCTTTTTCTCCGGCAAGAACCAAATCGTATTCTCCGGTTCTCTTTAGTGCTTCAGCCAAAACTTTGGCCGTTGCCCAACTATCAGCTCCGGCAAATTTACGATCAGTTAGTAAAACTGCCTTATCAGCTCCCAGTGCCAGTGCCTCTCTCAAAGCAATTTCGGCATTTGGCGGACCCATTGTTAACACCGTTATTTCACAATTTGATCCATCTTGTTGCTTTATCTGAACAGCCGCTTCTAAGGCATTTAAATCCAGAGGGTTGATGATCGTTCCGGAACCTTCACGAATCATGGTACCCGTCTCAGGGTCAAGTTTCACATCATCTGTATCGGGTACTTGTTTGATTAAGACCGCTATTTTCAATTTTAATCTCTCCCATCTTTTTCTTTTCCAATCAAGGCTAATTCTATCTCTATATGGTTTTTTCCCTGTTTCAGTGTTATTTTATCGTTATTTATCGTTTTAAATTGATTCAGAAAAAAGTTGCTTTCAAACATTCCCCCCATGAAAATAATACTTTTCACAGGATCCTTTATTTTATTCCTCATAACATCAGTACACCTTTTTATGGTTTGAATACCTTCAATAACTAAGTGCTGTGCCAAGGGATATTCTCTATTTAAAAAGACAGAAGAAAGCGAGGCTGTCTCTCGCCTGTGATCAGCTTCGTAAAAACGATACAAAGCGTCTCTGGGTTCATTCTCAAATTGCTCCCGAAATACATCAAATGCAGGATCATCTTTTCTTATCCCATCATGAAAAGCCAAGTATTCTTGGAAGATCCTCTTAACAAGCCAAAACCCACTGGCTTCATCTCCTAAAAGATAACCCCAACCTCCCGCGCGATAAAAAGACTCATTCCTATCCTTTCCTACAATTGCAGAACCGGTTCCGCAAATAACGAGTATGGCTGCCTCTTCAGGAGCATTAGCCAAAAGCGAGCCATGAGCGTCGTGATAGACGAAAATGTTTTTGGATTCAAAAAAGACCTCAGAAACGATTTTTTTTGTCTTGATCATTTGTTGTTGTGCCCCCACTCCGGCTAAACTAATCACAATTCTTGAAATATCATTGACGTAATCTATCAATCGGTGTCTGATCAGGCATAACGTTTCCTTTAAATAATCAAACCCTGTAGAAGTGGGATTGGAATTTCGATGTTGTTTAAAATGCGCCACAACGCTTCTTTTATCGTCGGTTAAAGCGACTCTTATTGTACTGCCGCCCCCGTCTATTCCCAAATAATATCTCATATTATTTTTCGTTTTGTGAAACAGCTTTTCTGATAAAACCGTCGTGTTTGTTTAAAAGCTCTTCAGCGCTTTGTGTGTCAACATTCAGTAACAGGCTGACAATTGCCACTTTCACTTTCCAGTTACAATTTTCGAGGGTTTTTCTTGCTTTTTTGTTCTCCACACCTGTTATTTCACATACCATATTTGTTGCTCTGATTTTTAGCTTTTCATTTAAAGTGAGAACATCTACCATGTGATTGCCGTAAACCTTGCCCTGTTTGATCATCGTGGCAGTACTGATCATATTTAACACCATTTTCTGTGATGTCCCGGCTTTCAGGCGTGTTGAGCCCGTAATAACTTCTGGGCCGGTAACGATTTTGATGACATAATCTGCAAAGGGAGCAAGTTCAGGATTTTCCACGTTAGCAATTAATACCGTCTCAGCACCTTTTTTTGAAGCATATTGTAAAGCCCCTTTTACAAATGGCGTTCGACCACTGGCGGTGATTCCGATTAAAATATCATCAGCACTGAGCCTGATTCGCTCTAGTTCACTGTAGGCCGCTTCTTCATTATCCTCAACAGCTTCAAGGCTTTTGTATACCGCCTCTTTCCCACCTGCCATAATGTAAGTAAATTCATCGGGGGAAGCGTTAAATGTGGGAACGGTTTCAACTGCATCTACTATGGCAAGCCTCCCACTGGTACCAGCTCCCAAGTAAACGATCCTACCCCCTTTTCTATGGGCTTTGATACATTGTTGTACTACCTGTTCAATATCCGAAAGTGCCTCTCGAATGCAAAGCGGAATCGTGGCATCTTCTTCATTCATAATACGCAAAATATCATCGACGGACATGGAATCAATATTAACGGTTTTTGGATTTCCACGTTCAGTATCCAGATTTTTCAATGTCCTCACTTCCTTATATTTTTAAATGTCATAACATTATACCAGTATTTGTAGATTTTAGCAAATCTGAAAGTTTCGTTTATTAATGATTTCTAGAAGTAAAAATTTTCGAAGTCTTTTTAAAAATGATATAATATGGGAAAATTGTAACGACAATTATGCGAGGTATTTATGGATAACAACAATTTTCAATTCCGATTATATGCTGACTCCGCTCCATTTGCCACTTTAATTTATAATAATACCCAAAAATGGATCTATGCCAATAAAGAAGCTGAGAAGCTCACAGGATTTGGTGAAATGGAGTTACTCTCGCAAAACTTCTGGGAGATTGTTGCTCCAAAACACAAAAACCTCATTAAAGAAAGGGGCCTGGCAAGGCTTAAGGGTGAATGGCCTCAAGATAAATATGAGCTTCAAATCGCACAAAAAAGTGGAGAACTAAAATGGGTTCAAATCCATATGAACCGTTTAGACTTAGAAGAACAAACCACTGTCATTGTTGGAGCGGTTGACATAGATTCAAAGAAGAAAAACGAAATTGAACTGATTAAAAGCCGTGAACAATACAATATCCTTACGAATAATCTCATCGAAGGTATAATCCTGTTGGACGAAGATTACACCGTGGAGTTTATAAATCCCTCCGTAAAAAAAATTTTCCAAAAGTCTGATGAATCAATTATCGGAAAAAAAATTACACAGATTTGTTATTATGAACACCGTTTCGATTTTATGGAGCTGTTAAAAAACGCCAAAGAAAACGGATTCTGTATCGACGAGTTTGATTTTAGTTATGAAAATATTCTGTTACTTTTTGAATTGCATGTAAAATATCTTGAAAACGAAAAAAAAATTCTCCTTGTGTTACATGATATAACCGATCGTGAGATGGCCAACAAAAACGAAAAAAATCTGGTGAAATTACAGAACACGTTTATAAAACTGGTTTCAGAGATAGTTAAAACAGGAATGGATGATGATACATATTACAGGGTATTAAAAATGGCCATAGAAATTGTTCCGGGTGTACAAGCCGGAAGTGTACTCCTTAGAGATGGCAATATATTTCGCTTTGCAGCCACCATTGGTTACGATTTTTCGTTACTGAAAAAAGTTACTTTAAAAGAGGAAGAATTACTACAAACTCGAAATAATGACATTGGGGTAGTTAAAAATCTTACTAAAAAGAACGATCAGAATATAAACGATGATAGAGGATTTATACTCAACACAGCTGGGAGAACTGATGAAATAATCGAAATGTTATCAATCCCCATAATAATTGATTCAAAGGTAAAGGCCTTTTTTAATTTAGACAATCTGGACGAAAAATCTACAATTACCAATGAATCCATCAAAATTGCACGACTTTTCTCAGATGTCATGACTGCTATTATGCAAAAAAACGAATATGAAAAGGCACTTTCCAAAAAGAACGATGAACTTAAAAAACTCTCAAACTTTGACCCTCTGACAAATCTTTCAAATAGGCGGTTTTTGTCCGAAAATATCTCCAGACTTTTTCAGGAAGTTAAAGAAGCAGGGACTACACTATATATGCTATATATAGACTTAAACAATTTTAAAAGTATCAACGATAATTATGGCCATGACATGGGTGATCTTCTGTTGGCTGAATACGGCAAACGGATTAAAGAAAGAGTTAGAAACGTGGATATGGTTTCCCGAATAGGTGGGGATGAATTTCTGTTGATTATGACTTCTCTGGGGAAAGATGATTTGCAAAAATTCCTGGACCGCTTTATTAAGGAAACCAAGGAACCTTATTATATTAACTCCAAAAAATTCTACATCTCTTCCAGTATTGGTGTTTCTCAATTTCCCAAAGACGGGCATTCTTTTCAGGAATTGTTAAAAAAAGCGGATATGGCTATGTATACTGCTAAAAAAGAAAAATTGTTATACGCTTTTTATGCAGACTAAATGATTTTATTCTATCGTTCATACCCCTCTGTATATTGTAATTTTACGAATCTTAATAGGTTGTGTTATAATTAAACAATGGTTTTTATGCCCGCTATTCAAAGAGATGATTTGAAATGATTCGACAAGAAAGTCTGGATTCCTTTAAACATCAATATAAAAATTTGCAGAGCAATACTTTGTTATTTTTTCTTAAAGATTTGGATGGAAGGATTGTTTATTGCTCAAAATCCTTCTCTAACTTCTTTAGCAACTACAAACCACTGGAAGGAAAAAAAACCAGCGAGATTTTTATTAACGATTCAGCTAAAATAGAAGAGACCGATCAGCAGATTATTGAAACAAAGGAAAACGTCACTATCGAAGTTTGTTCTGACGGTGAAAAACAATTAAAATTGGACAAAATGCCTTTTTTTGATGATCGGGAAGAACTCACCGGTATTTTAGTGTTTGCTACCGATATCAGCGAACAATCTTTCATTAAGCGGCAGGCAAAACAACTGTATATCATTTTAAATGCCCATCTTAAGGCTGAGGAAGTCTTAAAAAACACATCTGAAGTTTCCGATTTCCCCCAAATACTTGCGGAAGGACTTTCAAGCAATGACCTCTTTAAAGCAGTGATGGTTGAGCGATTTATAGATATGGAGAATAAGAATACCCGGGGTTATGCTTCATGGCAACTTCAAGACGGCACCCATCAAACAAAGAAAACAATCAATAGTATGTGCAGTCAATGCAGAGATTTGATTGAAAAACAAAACGAAATTAGTTTTTTCATAAAGGAGTTTGATTCACAATGCCCTTGGTTTGGTCAGTTTCGAGAATCAAAGGTCTTTGCTTCAAAAATTCAATACGGTTCAAAATTATATGGCACACTTTGTATAAAACTTGATCAATCGTGGAAAGTTGAAGAACGCACAAACGATTTATTGAACCAATTAGCGGGAAAAATTGCTTTTGGTTTTTATAGCCTTGAAACTCAAGCCCAAATTACCGAAATTCAAAACCAAATGGAAAGGCGCCTGCAAACATATAAAATCGCACTTGATTCCATCAACGATGGCGTTTGGGAATGGGATCTTAAAACAAACAAGGCATTTTTCAGTGATAAATACTATACAATGTTGGGATATTTGCCCGGTGACTTTGAAGCCTGCTTAGAATCCTGGGAAAAGATGGTACACCCGGATGACGTTGAGGAAGCTAAAAGGATCATCAAACTCCATTTTGAAAATAAACTGGAAGCCTATGAAATTGAATTTCGGATGAAGACAAAATCCGGAGATTATAAATGGATCCTTGGCAGGGGAAAAGTTTACGAACGAGATGATGAAGATAAACCAATGAAAGTCGTTGGAACACATGTGGATATTTCCGAGTTGAAGCAAAAAGAAGAGGAACTAGCCGAAAAAAATGAAGAACTGGAAAGTGTGAACGAAGAGCTCAAGGCAAACAATGAAGAAATCCTGCAAATGAACGAAGAATTGGAAAAACTTTACAGTGAACAAGAAGCCCTCACTGAACAGCTGAACAGAATGCTAAAATTGATGGGACAAATCGCCCTGTTTGAAACCAGTGAAGAAGATTTTCTTGAGGAAGCACTTGATTTGGCACTAAATCTAGTTCCCCAATCACATAGAGGAAGAATCCGAATGATCAAAGAGAAGTCCTTCCGTTTGTTGGCGGCAATTGGAGAGAATGATGGAGATATTGAAAAAATAGAGTTAAACAGTGAAAACATTTCAAAATTGAACAATTCCAAGATATTGACCAAGAGTAATATCAGTGAATTCTACTATTACCATGATGAAAAAGATGAAATAGCCTTTACAAATGTCAAGGAAAGCATTATTACACCCATCAAATGGAACAACAGTATCATCGGAAGTATTGAAATAGATAACATGAACCATTCTGAAGAATTCAAAATCTCAGATATCAAGAAATTGGACAGTTTTGCCAATCTGCTATCCGTGTTTTATCGTTTAAGAAAATACATCAATGAAGAGGGAAAATTCCAAACCGACCTCATTCTCACATTAGTTAAAGCACTTGAATATTATGATGAATACACCAGAGGTCACTCGGAAAGGGTTGCCAGATGGTCTGTCGAACTGGCGAAGGCAGTAAACGTATCCTCTGAAGGGCAAAAAAAGATCTATTACGCTTCTTTGATGCACGACATTGGAAAGATATTTGTCCAACAGTCTGTTTTAAACAAAGTCAGCCCACTAACGGAAGAAGAATATCAATTGATCCAAATTCATCCGGTTAAAAGCGCTGAACTGATAAATAAAGTCGAGGGAATGGAGAGCTTTTCAAGAATCGTCAAACATCATCATGAAAAATACAACGGAAAAGGTTATCCTGATGGATTAGTGGGAAAAGCCATACCCTATTTCTCCAGAATCATCACCGTTGCAGACGCTTACGATGCCATGACCAGCAAAAGACCCTATCGTCGGCCTTTAACGGCAGAAGAAGCAACCAAAGAACTGATTAGATGCAAAGGTTCTCAGTTTGATCCCACGCTTGTGGAACCTTTTATAGAGCAAGTCATCATGAAAAATAAATGATTTTCAATTCTCAAAATAATAATCAAAGGGACAGGTACCTTGATTTTCGTATCAAGGGCCCTGTCCCTTTGATTATTGCATTTCCAAAAAGTTTCAAATTACAAAAGAAAATTATAGTTATTTTTTTCCGTCATATTCTTCGGAGGTCGATGACATGTATAAAAACATATTACAAACGATCGGGGGAACACCCCTGGTAAGGATAAACAAATTAAACACAAATGAAAATGTGGAATTATTGGCTAAAATAGAAGGGTCTAACCCCACTGGAAGCATCAAAGATCGTATTGCTCTAAAAATGATTGAACAAGCGGAAGCGTTAGGCAAACTGGAAAAAAGCAAAACGATTATTGAACCCACATCAGGCAATACCGGTATTGGTCTGGCAATGATCGGCGCCGTTAAGGGATATGAAGTTGAAATCGTCATGAGCGAAAAGGTTTCCATCGAAAGACGTAAGATGATTGAAGCCTTCGGGGCAAAAGTCACGCTAACCGGTGCGGATGGCGGAACGGATGCAGCAATAAAAAAAGCAAAGCAACTGGTTGAACAATTTCCTGACAAATATTTTATGCCCTATCAATTTTCCAACGAGTACAACAAACTGGCACATTATAAAACCACCGCTGAAGAAATCTGGAAGGATACCAACGGTACCATTACCCATTTCGTATCTGGTGTGGGTACTTCTGGAACACTCATGGGTGTAGCTAAAGGACTAAAAGAAAACAATCCCAACATCAAAGTGGTTGAAGCCCATCCGGTTAAGAACCATTACATACAGGGCTTGAAAAACATGGAGGAGGCGATTATTCCCGAATTATACGATCCCGACATCATCGATGAATCCATCATGGTGGAAAGTTGCGATGCCATCAAAATGTCCAGACGAATCATCCTGGAAGAAGGCATTTTCGTTGGCATGAGCAGTGGTGCTGCCATGATAGCGGCTTTGGAAGTGATCAAAAAACTTGATTCAGGAACGGTCGTTTGTATTTTTCCAGATCGGGGAGAGAAATACCTGAGTACGAGAATGTTTTCGGATTGTGAATAATGGTCAGGAAAAACACTGACCTTGGAGTTTTTACCAATGGTAAAAACTCCACGCTTTTTTATAGGGGAATAGCCTTTAAGTTTTGCCATTGGCAAAACTTCACGGTTTATATTAAAGGGAGTAAGCTTAGAAGTTTTGCTTGTGGCAAAACTTCTTGTTCAATAATTGTAGGGGTGCCCCTTGTGGGTACCCGGCGCTTTTGCTTTTTTTTCCCTTTGTTTCATTCCATATATAGGGCAACTGGAGTTTTGTCATTCGCAAAACTCCTAAGGCCAATGTTTTATTTTGGCCACACTAGCGTTGCCCCTACAATTATATTTATTTATCCACGATAATCCTTTGGATAGTAACTTTACTACGTTCTATCTTCTCTTGAATAGGGTATCCCCAGAGAAGCCGGGGCACCAACTTTTCTTTTCAATGTGTCGGTTGACGTAAAGAAAAGGACAACAATTGTCAGCAGATAGGGCAGCATTTTCAAAAAATCAGGAGAAATGTGCGTGCCAACTGCCTGCATCCTTAAGCCCAACGCTGTGATACCGCCAAAAAGGTACGCACCCAAAAGGGCTTTATAGGGATCCCATGTGGCAAATAGCACCAGGGCAATGGCAATCCATCCTCTGCCTGCTGTCATGTTTTCGATCCACATGGAATTGTAAGCCAATGAAAGATAGGCGCCTCCAATTGCAGTAATAGATCCACCGATGATGGTATAGAGATACCTAATAAAAAATACATTTATTCCTCTGGCATCGGCTGCTTCAGGTGCTTCACCAACAGCTCTTAGGGTCATTCCACCCCGTGTTTTGTAAATGAAAAACCACATGAGCGGTACAGCCAACAGGCTTATATAAACCAATAGATCATGCTGAAAAAGGATCCTGCCGATCACAGGGATATCGGATAAAAGAGGAATGGAAATTGTTTCAAATCTCTTTGCGACAACACCAATATAGTCTTTTCCCCATAAGCCACTAATTCCGCTTCCCAACATGGTAATAGCCAGCCCACTTACGATCTGATTGATTTTTAGGCTAACTGTAAAAAAGGCGTGAATCAAACCAAGGACGGCACCTGCGATCATGGCTACCAGTATTGCCAACAGCAGATTGGAAGTGTTATACGAGACCACAAATCCTCCAATAGCACCGATAAGCATGATCCCCTCAAGGCCCAGATTCATGATTCCGGAACGCTCCGTGAATATGGTACCCAATACGGCAAACAGTAAAGGGGTTCCGGCTCTTACCGTTGCGTGAAGTGTGGCTACAATAAAGGAAAGAACATCATTCATTTGCGGTCGCCTCCTCTGCTTTCTCTATCTTTAATCGGTAGGCAGCGATGGCCTCTCCACCAAGCAAGCAAAACAACACCAATCCTTGAAATATGGAAATTAAAGATATGGGTAATTTGTAAAACATCTGGAGCTGATCGTTTCCCACCAGTAAACCTCCAAAGAGAAAAGAAACGAAAATAACTGCAATGGGATTTAACTTAGCCAGCCAAGCAACGATGATGGCGGTGTAGCCGTAGCCTGGGGAAAAGCCGTGCATGAGTCTGTGTTGCATTCCCATCATTTGAACTCCTCCGCCCAAGCCTGCTATGGCACCACTTACAACGAGGGAAATGACGGTATATTTTTTGACTTTGATACCAGAATAAGTAGCTGCTTTGATATTATCGCCAACTATCCTGGAATTAAATCCCCATTGTGTCTTCACGTTGATATATTGCAGCAAAATGGCAAAAGCAATGGCGATAAAAATGCCGATGTGAACGTTACCGTCAAAAAAAGTGGGTAACATGGCTGGTTCAGGAAAAGCTGCAGTTCCCGGGAATCCAAATCCCTTGGGATCTCTCCAGGGACCGTAAACCAGATAATCCACCCAAAAGATGGCAACATAATTGAGCATCAGCGTGACGACGATTTCATCAGTTTTTGCATATGCTTTCATAAGTGCCGGTATAAGTGCCCAAAGAGCACCGGCAATAGCACTGAAAACGGCTACAAGGGTTATAAGGAGAAGCGGAGATGTAATACCCCTGAAGACAAAAAGTGCTGCCCAAGTTGCAGCCAACGCACCCATATAAAGCTGACCCTCTCCACCGATATTCC
>CAYOFT010000040.1:0-13318 GCA_964403295.1 uncultured Thermotogaceae bacterium
ATTCCCGCAACTAAAAGGAAAAAAGGATTATCCAGTCGCACTACATCTGATAAAATATTTTAAAAATATTTTGTCGGAAAAACATGAACTCAAGCAACGATCAGTCCCCACACAAAAGTGTGGTTTCCTAACGCGCCTGGTTCCCGAACTGTACGGGCGTCTTTCGATCGCATACAGCTCTCCAACAACCCGATCCCACATGGGATCCACCACCACTTAAAAAAGGATAAAGAGTGACCAAACTCCGTTGACTTTTTTAGTGGTTTCAACAGACAAATTAGAACGAAGTGAATTTGACGATTTTCAGAAGGTATCGGAAAGAATATCCGGCTGGGTTTCTGAAAAGAACTTACTTTCAACTAAAACGAACAATGACCGATATGATTATATGTGTTCGTCTGTTTTAATGCAAAAAATAATATCCAATATGCTACGTCAATATATATATTATTTAACTATTTGTAATGATTTGAAAATAACAGCGTTTCACTGGAGGTCGTATTTTAAATAACTTGAAAATTAATTTAACATCATTAAAGTTGGGATTATGTTGAAAGGATCCTGGTACATAAACCTGAGAAGGAAGCAAGCATTTATTGCTCGGTTACAGGTCTATAAAGATAAGAATCTTATGTCATTTTTTGAACATGAATTGACGGAAAATTACGCTCAAATTCTTGCTGAAAAATACTTTCCACAATCGATGGATGGAGTCGTGTTTGAAGACATCATTTTACTATATAAATTGTTCCTGGTAATGTCCCCGATTTCTCAGAAACAGAAGTACGGTTACAAGGTGGATATGACCGAGGGAGTTTTTCAAAGTTGGCTGCGCAGAAATATAAATAAACGGACTGCCAGATTTCATATTTTGGTCACGGATCTTGAAAGAGAAATTGTTCCGGAAAAACTTGAAGAGGGATTTCAAAAGGCAAGAATTGACGCTCCGGAGTTTTTCAAAATAGCCGAGGAAGCTTTTCAGATAAGTTACTCAAATGAAGCATTAAGGGGATCTCTCGCAAACAGAATCTTCGACCCCTTTATGTTCTTTGAAAAAGGTGAGGGATATCGTCAAAGGAGAGGAAATCAGATTGTAAGACTTGAAAAGAATTCTTTTCCGGGAAGTGTGGATCTGACACATAAAAAAGCGAGAGTTGGAAAATACATTATCAGCCTTGATAAAAAGAAATTAGGAGAGGGCAGCTTTCTGAACATGGAATCAATTCCGGAAATGCAGGAAGAGTTCAAGGAGAATATGAGCAGTATTTTAAAAAGCAAAGTTCCCATTGATAAAAAGTTGCAGTTATGCAGATATCTAAATGCTGATTTCATTGAATCAATAAAATATGCTAAAACGAATGATGAAAATATCAGAGAGCTTTACAAGTGGTTGTTAGGAAATAAGACCATAAAGCGATTAGCATATACCAGAAAGGCGTTTTATGGATTATCCGGAGAGTTGTATAAACAGTACCTGAACAAGAAGACAGGGAACAGGATGTTTTTTCCTAAGAGAAACTTTTTCTGGAATATCAAAGAAGTCAAAGAGGCGGAATACCGTCATTTTTTCAGTCCATATACAGAAAGATAAACTGGATTGATAATTTGTTATCAATCCGGAACAGGACTGCCCCCGGACTTTGATTTAAAATTGAGATCTCTGAGCAGTTCTGCATTACCGTACATTGAAACATGTTTTGCAAAATGTTTTGCAAATTTCATAGAAAATTTCATTGCAATTTACATTGTAATTTTCATTGCAGCGTTCAAAAAAAGAAACCCCCTGAGATCCGTTTCCGGAAATCAGAGGGCTATCTAAAACTCATGTTAGACAATTGTTATTTTACAGAGTTCCCGGGGAAAGTCAAAAAGCAAAAAGCCTCCGGAAACCGTTGAAGATCTCCGAAGACTTTTATATGTATTCCTATGCCTAGCAGAATTACAATATCATAAAGTTAAGTAATTGCAAGTGGTTGATTTGGTGCTTTAGCGTTAAAGCGTTTTAGTGCTTAGGCGTTTTAGTGTTTAAGCGTCTTAGCGTTTAAGTGTTAAGTTGTTAAAGCGTTGTGTTCTCTTGGTTTTTGATTTCACTTATTGGGAGGTGTATATTTATAGATTCTTGGGTTTGTGCTGTCTTAACGCTCCCCTACTGACTCCGCTATTCGCTGCGGTTCTTAATCTGACAGTTTTGTCAGATCAAGGAACTCAACACGATGTCGTGTGGATCTTCCGGACAGCTGACAGAAATTTGGGAGGGCGCAAAGTTGGGTTTAGCCTTTAGTTGTATAGGTTTCCTGATTTTGTCGTGGGGAATTTGTACCATTTGTTTAATGGAGCCCCTATTAAGTCGAGAAACTGTCGAAATAACAATATGATATTATGATGTTACTCCTTACTTTGCCGTCTATGACAGCTTCGCTTCCACCGAGGCAATGAGCCTAAAATTGCACTTTCATTTTCACCCAACTTTTCACCCAACCTTTTCACCGACCTTTTCACCGACCTTTTCACCGACCCCGCTTAAAGTAGGATGAGCAAAAAGAGTCATGGAAATACCGCCGTTTTTCTCAATTATTTTGGGTTCCCGGGGAAAGTCAAAAAGTAAAAAGCCTCCGGAAACCGTTAAGATTTCCGAAGGCTTTGATATAGATTCCAATGTCAACCAGATTTATAATATCATATTGTTTAGTAATTGCAAGCGGTTGATTTAATGCTTTAGCGTTTTAGTGCTTAGGCGTTTTAGTGTTTAAGCGTCTTAGCGTTAAAGCGTTTAAGTACTAAGTTGTTTTGTTGCTTTTATGCTTCGACCTTTTCAAGCTCGATCTTTACTTTCATTCCGAGTGCTGCAGCATACTTTAAAAGTGTGTCAACATTCATGTTCTCTGAATGGTTTTCAAGTCTTGATATTGCTTCTTTGTGGGTTCCCATGATTGATGCGATCATAGCTTGTGTCATTTTTGCTTTTTTTCTTTCCTCTTTGAGCATTACTCCGAGTTTGAATTCTTCATAACCTTTAAGGAACTCATCCATCTTTTCCTTACTGTCATATTTCTTTTTAAGATGTTCTTTTAGTTTCATAACCAACCCCCCAATTATGAAAATTATTTAATATACTCCTTTCTAAGCTTTTCAGCTTTATCGATCTCTTTTTCCGGCGTTTTCTGGCTTTTCTTCTGAAAGCCGTGTGTAACTACCACCAGGTTTCCCTCATGGAAGAAACAGAGAAAACGGAAGATGTTGTTTGCCATCTGTACCCGGATCTCATAAATGCTCCCTCTGAGCTTTTTAAGGTACTCTGTCGGGACAACGTCAAGATCTTCCACAAGCTTGAAAACAAACTCGATCTTTTTCTGAGTTTTATCATTCTGTTTTTCAATGAACTCAAGAGATTCACATTTACCGTCATCAGTTTCCATTAATTCAATTTCTCGAATCAATTTATCCTCCAAGTTAAAAAAGAACTGTTAATTAGATGTTAACATAAAAGTTAACAATAGTCAATGAGAAGTTAACATGCGTGTTAACAGCGGTGGCAGTGGGTGTTCAAAAAAAGAAACCCCCTGAGATCCGTTACCGGAAATCAGAGGGCTATATAAAACTCATGACATGCGATTATTATTTTACAGTGTTCCCGAGGAAAGTCAAAAAGCAAAAAGCCTCCGGAAACAGTTAAGATCTCCGAAGGCTTTTATATAAAGCTCATGCTACCCAGAATTATGATATCATATTGTTAAGTAATTGCAAATGGTTGATTTGGTGCTTTAGCGTTAAAGCGTTTAAGTGCTTAAGCGTTTTAGTGTTTAAGTGCTAAGTTGTTAAAGCGTTGTGTTCTCTTGGTTTTTGATTTCACTTATTGGGAGGAGTATATTTATAGATTCTTGGGTTTGTGCTGTCTTAACGCTCCCCTCCAGACTCCGCTATTCGCTGCGGTTCTTAATCAGACATAAATGTCTGATTAAGGAACTCAAAACGGTACACGGTATCGTGTTGATCTTCCGGACAGCTGACAGAAAATTGGGAGGGCGCAAAATTGGGTTTAGCCTTTAGTTGTCTAGGTTTTCTGATTTTGTCGTGGGGAATTGTCCCTATTTGTTTAATGGAGCCCCTGTTAAGTCGAGAACCTGTCGAAATAACAATATGATATTATGATGTTACTCCTTACTTTGCCGTCTATGACAGCTTCGCTTCCACCGGGTCTTTTTTAAAATCTATTTTTTTAAGAACTTTACCCATTGTTTGTATTCCCTCTGATTCATATACATTTCAGGCCACCACCACCAAGGATGAAGCTTCCTGTTTGGAAAGAGATCTTTCCCAGGTTCAAGAGCACTCCTTAAAATACCCCAGCCCCAGGCTTCATCCCTTGTAAGTGATTCAATAACTTTTCCAAGAATATCTAGCATCTCTTTAAGTTTTTTCTTTACCTCAGCATCCTCGAACTCATCCGGATCTGATTCAAGCATATCAGACACATCAAACAAAGCTGTGCCAAGCTCAAATGCAGGAACAAAACTATGGACACCACTTTTTCCTATCTCAATACATAGTTGAATTCTCATAAGCGTTTTTTCTTTCTTGGTCATTTAACTTCTCAGGTTCTCCTTTCTTGGGGTAGTCGAATCAAAGCTGGGGTTCAAGGCTTCACGATTCAAATAAAAGAAACCCCCTGAGATCCGTTTCCGGAAGTCAGAGGGCTATCTGAAAACCAATGCACACCATAATCATTTTACAGTGTTCCCGGTGAAAGTCAAAAAGCAAAAAGCCCTCAGAGATTGGTTAAGTCTCCGAAGGCTTTTATATAGATTCCAATGCCCCACAGATTTATAATATCATAAAGTTAAGTAATTGCAAGTGGTTGATTTAATGCTTAAGCGTTAAAGCGTTTTAGTGCTTAAGCGTTTAGGTGGTATAGTGCTTAAACGTTTTAGCGCTTAATTGCTGAAAGCCCTTTATCCCTTAAAAACGCGGCCATTTTTAAGTCATTTTCAAAGCAGAATTTTTTAAGTTCCCGGATCTCTTCTTTTGTGAAATAGACAGATACTCTTTCAGTCTGTTTGTCTAACTTCTTATCAACCTTTCTTCTCTTTGGATCTATAATTACTTTTTCTTTATCTGCAGGAGCATTGTTTATAATTTCTTCTGCTGTCTTTCCCGGTTTTCTGAGAAGCTTCTTTTTATCTGACATTTTTTACCTCGTTAAAAAGATTTGTTATTTCATCGCTTGCCTTTTTAAATTTCTCGCCAGGTTTTTCAGTCACGGATAGACCTTCTCCAAAACTTTCCTTGAACGCTATCCGGAAGAATATTTTTGAATCCATTACTTTAAGTCCGTACTTTTCTGAATACTCAGTTAGAATATCAAGAACATCATCTGTTATTGAAACACCGGTCTGGACCATATTGAGTACAATCACGCCCTGAATGTCCTTTGACATCTTTATTTCCTGAAAGAGCTTGAAAGTATCCTCCGCACTCCAAAGGTCTACAGGGGAGGGTGTTACAGGGATTAAGAGAAGATCAGAAGCGATAACGGCAGATCTGAAAGGTTTGTTGTCCCTTCCTCCTGCATCGATGATAATTGTGTCATGTGAGAAGTCTTTGATATCCTCGTGAATCGTTGCGGTGTGGTTAGCTACTGCTGAGAAGCGTACTGCATCTTCTGGCCGTGCTTCCCGGAACAACATACTTGACTGCTGAGTGTCTGCATCGATCAGAAGGGTTTTACCTTCTTTTGCAAACTGACAGGCGAGATTTACAGCAAGGGTTGTTTTGCCGCAGCCGCCTTTCTGATTACCTACCGTGATGATCATTTTTCACCTCATATTTAGTGTTAAAGCGTTTAAACGACTTAGCGTTAAAGCGTTTAAGCAACTTAGCGTTAAAGCGTTACAACGCTTAAGGTACAAAGCGCTAAATTAAATGTCAAGAATTATTAGGGTTTAGGATGGGGTCGTTTTTTTGTTAATTCGATTTTTTCACCTTTTCCATTATCATACTTGCTGCATCAAGCAGCTCTTTATGCAGAGGATCTTCTCTCATTGCTTTTTCAAGAAATTCTTTAGCTTCTTCGGTTTTATCCAACTCTAGAAGTAATCCTACGACATTTTGTTTTAACTGGGCATTGTTTTTATCAAGCTCTAATGCTTTTCTTTGGTATGCTAGAGCTTCTTCAGGATGTCCTGCCTTGAAAAAGCAGAATCCTGCATCACCATAAATCAGAGCATTTTCTTTACAGTTTTTTTCTGCTATTAGCAGAATCTCTAAGGCTGTCCATATTTGTCCTGGACGTTTTCTGTAATATCTTGCAAGTTCAATATAAGTTGCGGACTCTTGAGGGTATTCTTTTAAAATTTCTTTCATGATTTCAATTCCCTCAAAGCGGTTCCCTTCTTTAAATTTCTTATGCGCCTCTTCTCTTTTTTTTATATATTTCTTATTAGCTTTCATACTAGTCATCCATTTCACCAATGATAAACATTATTACAGCTTCTTTTATAGCTTCTTCCTTTGAAATAGAACCGTTATTTATCCTGTTTTCAAGCATTATTTTATAATATTTTGAGGTCTTAGCTTTTTCTTCGTACTTAGTGCGGTTTTCCCCTTTAAGATTTTCATATATCAGATGTGCTTTTTCTCGGATCTTTTTAGTTTTCTCTTTTTGTTTTTTCTCTTCTTCTTCGACTGGATCTATCTCCATCTCGGTTAGATCAAACATAGTAGTTTGTCTGTCATCTTCTACGGGATCAACAAGAAATTCATCTTCTACGCTATCAATTATTATGTCTTCATGTCCTGTAGGTGTATTTGATGCTTTATAGTTATAAGCCTCCACTTGGTTATGATCTTTGTCAAATTCAAGTGTAACAAAAGAGTTACTAACAGGCTTGGTTTTTATAAATGAATAGTCCTTTATCATTCCCATCCCTTTTAGTGTCTCACAAGATTTTTCTATTATTCTTACTGTATTGCCTATGTTTTTTGTTTCCCAAGAAAGAGGAATTCTTGAGGCTATAAAACGGCAAGATCTTTTTACTTCATTCTTTTTTTCGTAACCGTTCCATTTTGTAGCCATCAGATATATTTTTCTGGCGGTTGCATTGCTAATTTCTAAAAGTTTTTTCTGATCAAAGTATAAAAATCCCCTTTGTTGAACATTTTGGAAAAGGTATGTTCCAAACTTTATTACTAATATTTCGTTTATTCTTCTGTTCTTAAAATATCCGCTGTATTTACTTTCAGGCATTTCAACAGCTTGTTCAAAAGTGTATGTATGTACATGTTCAAGAATAGGAAATGGTTTATTTCCTCTGACCTTCATTCTTAGCTCTTTGCTGTACATAAGGTTGTTTAATTCTACTTTGCACCCACTTAGCCTTTGAAGTGAATCCTTTATTCTTTCTAGATTGTTGTAGTGGGTTCCTGATACTTTAGCCAATGTAAAATAGTCTGTCACAATCTCCATTTTGCTTCCCTGTTCTTTTGAAAGCTTGAGGATTCCATAAAATATTTTCTCATCAAATTCCTGGGGTATTTTATTTGATATAAGTTCCGGATCTCCACTTGGGACAATTCTCATGTAGCTTTCATCTTTTTTGGAGAACGTATATTTTCTTGCTTTGCCTTCTTCTATTTTTTTGTCTTTTGTGAAAAAGGGTAACTCTACCATGTTAAACTCATATTTTATAAGAGAATAATCCTTTTCAAGCTCTATGTCTGCATCAAGATCGTAATCAATTTCCTCGGTTTCTATCATTCTTACTTTGAAGTCTTCTTGACCAGAATCATTTTTCAAAGCATTCTTTTTCACCATATCTTTCCCCTTAAAAAATCTAACTTACTAATATTATTATCTTCCGAGTATCCCCGAACATCCGATTTAGTATCATAGAACATCCGACAATTTTTATTATTTTAAATGGATCTACAGTCATAGTTGCCTCTTTTTTACTTCTCTGAGTATCATAGAACATCCGATTTATTCCGAAATTACCTGCTTTCACCGTATATGTCAAGAAATAGTATCATAGAACATCCGATTTAGCATCATAGAACATCCGCAACAGCATCATGGAGCATCTGATTTAGTATCATAGAACATCCGCAACAGCATCATAGAACATCCGATTTAGTATCATAGAACATCCGCAACAGTATCATAGAACATCCGATTTAGTATCATAGAACATCCGGTAATTTTTGGTTTTCCCGTTCCGAATCACCTTTAGTTTCAGCTACTTGCAGACTTTTTTCAACATTCCCCTATAATAGTATTAAATAAAGAGAAATATAAAACACACGCATGCGCGCGCGAGGAGACGAGCGGAGCGAGTCGAAAATTTGGGAAAACCGCGTATTGCTACGCAATAAGGATAAAAGGCGGGAAGTCTCGCTATGCGAGACATTAACCCAAGCCGCCTTTTTATACTGATCTTCAAGTCGCTTCGCTCCTGGGAGCTATCTTTTTACTGCTTATCTCTGATAAGTGATATTGTCACTGTAGTGCAGCACTTTAAACCG
This sequence comes from uncultured Thermotogaceae bacterium, assembly GCA_964403295.1. GTDB lineage: Bacteria > Thermotogota > Thermotogae > MWEM01 > MWEM01 > JASUTC01. The sequence continues at coordinate 8,518 of CAYOFT010000040.1, forward strand.
TAACTTCTTTACGGTTCAGTGCTTAAACGCTTAGGGTTCCACCAAGGTTTCATGGAAAAAGATCTTTATAAGGAAGGGGAAAACTCTGCTTTTGATAAAAGTAATGTAATGACGCTCTGAACACTGCATTTTTAGGGGTTTTACGCAGTCATTTAATGTCTGTGGTGTTTTTACAGGGTTAGTGGTGTCTCGGTAGCTTTAAAGAAAAATCAGAGCTCAGAGAGCTTAAATCAAATTTTTCGTTTGACATTTTCTCCTTTTATGCAGTTATGGCGTTTCTTTGTCTTTTCGCAAAAATTTAATCTGTATTAAAAACTTTGAGAATCGGCGTGGATTTGTAGAATGTGTTTGATATGGACTTTAAAAGAGGTGTGAATCTTGGTTTTAATATCTTTCCTGTCAGCCTACGCATAGATTTTGAGGGAGATGATATAATTGTTACCAACAGAATTGTGAATCTTGATGCCACTACTGAAAGACTGCGGTTCAGTGCTGACGGGGCGGGTGATACACCTGAACCTGAAACAGTTGAGGTTGACGGGGTTCCGTCTCAGTACAGTAATATATATTGTCTGAACGAAACAGACGATGTTCTTAAAGGTGGCTTGGAAGAGTCGGGACAATGTGTACCGTTCACACATCCATGGTATATGTCATTTTCAGCCGGGGCTACTGTTTATAGTGTCGCAGGAAACGGAGATCGACTCTATGTAGGTACAGATGGTTCCATAACAGTTTATGACATATCTGATCCTTCAGCAATGACCTACATTTCAGAGTACTCCACAGACGGAGAAAGAGTATATGACCTTGAAGTGACAGATGATAATGAAATGTATGCCGCCACAAGTGGAGGAATATACAGACTCGACATATCAGATCCTGATACATTGACTCTTATTTCAAATCTCGATACCGGTTACTACAACTACCAGTACAGAATACAGCTTTATAATGGTTTTCTCTATGTCGGAGATGATAACGGGATAAATATCAGAGACAAAGAGACGTTTAGTCTTATATCCTATGTTGATACAGGAGCAGTTTTAGATTTTGCAATATCTGATGGAGAGATCTCCATGTATAGATCGACGTTCTTTAGTTCCATGATACAGATAAGAGATATTGATTCACTGAATATGAAAGCATGGGAATATGCTGACTGTTACACAGGAGAACTTACAGCAGATCATGGAGAGTTTTATCTTTCATGTGACGGAGATGAGTACCGTTTTGAGGGAAGGCCTGATACATACATAGACTTCTACTCTCTTGAAGCAGATATACTTGAAATGCAGGAAAATTATATAAATAACGGTTGGACATATATCCCTGATGGTAACAGCATCAAACTCTCAACCAATAACGATGTTCCAAGCCTTTGCGGTAATGGTGTGATTGAGCCGGGAGAGGTCTGTGATGGAAACTCAGTAGCGTGTACAAGTATAGATCCTGACTACTACGGAGGAACTGCTTATTGCAATTCAACTTGTGACGGATATAGTGAAGAGAACTGTGAAACAGATGATGGATGGTAGAAGTAATGCGCTATATATTTATAATATTTATTTTGGTTTTTTTGTGGTCGTGTACATCATGTACAGATAATAAATCTGAGAATGATAGCCTGGTGGCTGACAGCGATCATCAAGCGTTTTCAGATCCGGATACACCTGATAAGTCCGCTGACAATTCACTTGCTGACACATTAAATGATGCGGATGTTTCAGATACTAATGACCCAGATGAAGAATTCATCGATGATTGTGACCCAAAGCTAATTGATGCTCCTTTTCCATACACGGACAGTAAAGGCAACCTCACTTTCTGCCGTCCCGGCTGTGACACACCGACAGAGAAAGATCCCCAGTGCATGAGTAATCTCTGGAAGGAACAGAACGAGGCTTTGTGCACACTTCACCCTGCACATGACTGTTGCGGTTATCCTTGCGTGAATGATTTGGTAAAACCCGTAACTAAAGAAGAGGAGGAAGAAAAGTATGGTGAATATGCTATTGTTATGCATAAATGTGATTTGAAGATAAACCCATGGGAATGGGGCAATGATGGAACACATGGTGTTGTTAAATCATGGAATATGAGTGAAGGGAAAATAGGGTTTAAGATCGCACCAGTAGACCTACCCATAGAGAAGTGGCCAGTTAAGATAAAATATGTGACTTATGATATCGCAACACAGAAGTATAACTTTATAACTCCATCACGTGGGCAGGAACAGGCATATTTTAAAGGGAACCGGATAGGTCTTGTCGCTGATGCAAGAAGTCTTGATCTGAACAACAGCAATATCTTTCTTGCTTACATTGGAGATGATGGAAAAAGAGAGCTTGTTTTCAATAGTAAAGTTAACTTTCTAGCCTATGAACCTGCTCTAAATGATAAGTGGGCATTTGTTAACCTTCGGGAAACAAAGAGTTCTCCTTACAAAATGATGTACGCCAAGGTTGGAGAATGGAAATGGACGACTCTTGGGGAGAGCGATGGATGGGAGCCCGGAATAGTTGGAAACACTTTAGTTCTTGTTGATGATGATGTTAATGGATGGGTTTGTGATCTTTCAAAAAGTCCTCAGAAAATAACAGACTGCATGAAGGTTAACAGAGAAGGAGAAAAGGTAAGAGGGATCAGAATAGACAAAAACGATGAAACAAAGTTTGTTTATAACTCTGACATAATGAAACTTGTTCATCTTGAACTTAAGGCCGGGTCTTTTATTTACAATGACCTGATAACAGATTTTACCACTGAAACTGAGAAAAACGCATATTCTCTGGCTGCGTTGGAGTATAAAGATGATCTTTTACTTTTCGAGGAAATAACAGGTTCACAACCTGGAGGCCTTCTCTGTTATTATCGGATTGATAAAAAGAAAAAGTACTGTATGAAGAAAATGGATAGAGATATGTCTTATGAAGATGGATCTACAATGTTTCCGTATGGCTTTGCTGAATTTGAAGATAAATGGCTTTTGTATCAGAAAAAGGGAAGCACTCCTCTAATTCTCAGGGACATGGAGTGTTACTGTAAAGAAGAAGGGGTCTGTCCGTTTGAGAAATAGAGAAACTGAAGCAGTACTTTTCATAAAATATCAACAACAAAATTTAAGCACAACAGGAAATCTCAAGAAACGGTCGTTTTATAAGACAAGTTTCAAATCCGGTAAAAACAGCATTTCTCTTTAACAATCTGTCTTAAATACTCGTCTCATGTTGCAAAGTGTTAAATACTTGAAGTGTCCTGTGGTTTATGGTACTTTCTTGTGATTTGTTATCTTACATGGGGGAAAATATGAAAATTGGATATGCAAGAGTCAGCACTTATGACCAGAATTTAGATCTACAGATTAATGATTTGAAAGAATACGGCTGTGAGAAAATATTTACCGATAAGATCTCAAGTGTGAAATCTGAAAGAGTTGGGTTAAAAGCCTGTATGGAAACGCTTTCTGCAAATGATACTCTTGCAGTTTGGAGACTTGACAGACTGGGACGCTCTCTTGGAGATCTGGTGTCAATGATAGTTGACCTTAAAGATCGAGGCATCAAATTCAAATCAATTAAAGATGGAAATATAGATACTACGACCGCAAGCGGAGAATTGATCTTTAATATTTTTGCTTCGCTGGCTCAGTTTGAAAGAGATCTGATAAGAGAAAGAACAAATGCCGGGCTGAAAGCTGCAAGAGCCAGGGGTAAAGTCGGAGGACGACCTAAACTCAACAAAAAAGATCCTCGGATTTCTGCAGCTAAAAGGCTACATGCAGATAAAACCATACCGATTTCAGATATCGTGAAAACTCTCAATATTTCCAGATCAACTTTTTATAGATTTCTCAAAATTCCTTCAGACAGCAAAAACAGATTTTCCTTAGAAGATTCATTCAGCAAAGAAAAGAACGCTTAGAACTAATTTTTCGTTTAACATTTTCTCCTTTTATGCAGTTAGACCCAGTATGACAACGTTTCAGTAGGTTCAACTGTTCATACACTTGCAGGTTTAGACATAAAACTCGCCGTGGGAACAGGAAATGAAGTGCAGGTTTATGACATCACTGATCCGCTTAATCCTGTACTCGATCATAGTCAGAATGTTTACGGGCCTGCATCAGACATGCTTGTTTATGGAAAAAAACTCATAATTGCAGTTGAAAACGGAATAGACACAATAAATCTTGATGACTATACCTATTCTCACACAGCAACATACGGAACAACAAAGGCTCTGGAAATTTACAACGGAAAACTCTACGTTGGAGACGGACAGGGAATCAAAGTTTTTGATCCTCAAACACTCACATTGTTATCCGATATCAACACAAGCGGAGACATTACACAACTTGAGATCATAGACGGAGTAATCCACACCTTTGAGTGGGCGGGACTCAAAAGATACGATGCTCAAACACTTACATCAATTCAGACAAATTACTACTTTGTGAATGATCCTGAGACATTTGTTTACAACAGCAAACTCTATATCTTTAAAAATAGTTCCACAGTTGAATTAACCTTTAGTGGAAGCTCAGTGACAGAAACAAGTTATATCGGAGACGAAGTCGAACTTAGGAACCATTATACTTCTGGTAACTATACCTTCTTTCCTGAAGGAACTAACCTGAGAATTAGCACAATAGAGGAAGACCCCGCACCGATCTGCGGAAATGGACATCTTGAAACAGGTGAAGTTTGTGACAGCAGTTCAGTAGCATGCACAACCCTTGATCCGGATTATGATAGTGGAACTGCTTATTGCAATTCTTCATGCTCCGGTTACAATGAGA